>JBDSFA010000386.1:0-5451 GCA_039919785.1 Dokdonella sp.
TTCGCGCAGCGCCTCACGCGATTTCCACAGCACGCCGCCGATGCCGGCCATCAACAGGAGCAATGCGAAACTCGCGAGCGCTACCGCGAGGCGATTGCGCTGCACGAACTTGGCCAATCGATAGCCCAAGCGATTCCCTGTCACGCGTACTGGCGCGCCTTCGAGCCAGCGCGCGAGATCATCTGCGAACGCTTGTACGGTTGCATATCGACGCTCAGGCTCCTTGGCAAGCGCCTTGTCGAGGATGCGCGTGAGGTCTCCGCGCACGAGGCGCCGGTACGCCTGCAGTCCGATTTTGCGCGCAGCAAGTCGCGTCTCGACCGTGGGCAATGGGGGCGACCCGGCCCGACTGACGGCTGATGCAAGCGGCTGCGGCGGGGTGGCGATCACGGTGCGCGTGACAGCATCGAGATCGCTGCGATCCAGTGCATAAGGCAGCACGCCCGCAACAAGTTCGTAGGAGAGCACGCCCAACGCGTAGACATCGGCCGGGATACCGACTACGCCGCCGAGGAACTGTTCAGGGGCCGCGTACTCTGGCGTCATCGCGTGGCGCTCGCTGATGGTGCTTGGCGCATCTTCGTCGTCGGTCTCCCCGGCCAGGAGTCCTGCGACGCCGAAATCGAGCAGGCGCACGGTGCCAGATTCATCCACGAGTACGTTGGCGGGCTTCAGGTCGCGGTGTACGACGAGCCCCGTGTGCGCGTATTGCACGGCAGCGCAGACATCGAGAAACAGTCTCACGCGATCGCGTACGGAAAGGCGCTGCGCGTCGCACCAGCGCGTGATCGACTCGCCGCGCACGAATTCCAGCGCGAACCAGGGCCGTCCATCTTCAGCAATGCCTCCATCAATGAAACGCGCGAGGTTCGGATGCGAGAGGCGCGCGAGGATGCGCCGTTCACGCAGGAAGCGCGCGCGAATATCGTCGAAATCGAACCCGCGCCGGATCAGCTTGATGGCCACCTGCTGATCGAAATCAGCGCCTTCGCGCGTGCCGCGATAAACCACCCCCATTCCGCCACGGCCGATGCGCTCGACCACGCGAAATGGCCCCAGCAGGTGACCGGCAAGCGAGTCGCCTCCGTTACTACCGGTCGGCGATGATGCTTCCTCGTGTTCATGTGCGGAAATGCTCTCCATGTCTTCGGCACCAATGCCGCGCAGCAGCGCATCGACACGCTCGCGCAGAGCGGAATCTTCGCCGCAGCGCATCGAGACATAGCTGTCGCGTTCGCCTGGATCGGTATCCAGTGCGTCACGCAGAATCCGCAACGCCTCGAGATCGTTCTGCATCATTGTCCCTTTCCCTTTCCCTTTCCCTTTCGCGTTTTCGCCCTGGCAGCGGCCGGTGCCGGCGCGGCTGTCAGTAGAGCATCCTTCGCTGCTGGAGCGACACAGCCGCCCAGCGTCACAACCGATGCAAATGGTGGCAGTGGTCGGATTGGGGTTTTCATGCCTGGCGAATTCCTCCAGCGGTCGAATATGCTCGCGGCTCTATTGCAATCAATGCCTCGCCTCGAGCAAGACGACCGATGCTTTCGCATTGATCAGCAGACGCTTGCCGTCGGATGACTTCGTTGCTCCGTCGAGGATCAGCTTGATCACCTCGCCCGGCATCAATTTCGAATAGCGTGCGAACAGTTTGGCGGCGAGATTGGTCACCTGCTGTGCGACCATCGACGTGCCGGACATGCGCGTCAATACATTGGGCAGATCGATGTCAGCCGGGACAAGCCGCGCAAAGCCGATATCACTGTTCGAGTTGCCGGCCGCCGCCACGAACAACATGACCGGCGCATGGCGAAATAGCTCGATCAAGACATCCGTTTCGATTCGGAACGACTCGATCGCAATCTTGCGCCGCTCAGCGACTGTCTTGCCGATACCGTTCTAGTACCCAGATCAGCAGACCAAAATATTCGGGGACAACACGGTTCCTAAACAATACGCACCTCCTCGATAGGCTGAAAACAGCAGCACCGCTCACGCCAAAACGGGCGCGGACCGTCCTTGATCCGCGCCGCAGGGCGAAGCGTGTATCAGTGTTCGTCGCCGTTGCCGAACCCACTGGCGAAGATGCGGTCGGCTGACACCGGAATGAATTTTCCGGCCAAATAGCTCAGCGTGTTGCTCGAGTTGGCATCGCGTCCGAAGCCGGACACGGTGAATGGCGACGTCGGGAGATTGCCACCGTAAACGCCGTACAACGCCGCGTCACCGTAGCGCGAGCCGTCGGCGCGCGTTACCGGGTAGGAACCAAAGCTGAGTACGGATCCGTTGACGGCGTTGACGACCGCCAACATCGGATTGTCTTCAATAACAGAAGGAAAGCCGAACGTTTTGAATTGCTGATAGCCAACAATGCCAATGCGCCCGCCTGTCGCTGCAATATGTGTTGGTACGGCCGCCTGGGGTCCTTGGTTCAAGCAAATTGGCGAATTGCCTTCTCCGCCAAAAACAACCTTTCCACCAGATCCGAACGCCGTGTTGTCGGCACCCGTAGCGCCATCGAGTTTTGCAAGGCCGATGCCGTTACTGCACTTGCGAGCAACCTGAGCCGCCATGTAGACGTCGTCCTGGTAAACATAGAGACCGGCAGCTCTGTCGTCCAACGTGCTGGAAGGATCGTCGAAAACGGCGCGGCTCCAACCGGTGCCATTGAACTCTGTCTTCACTGAGGCGTCGGCCGACGAAATTTTCAAGGCGATGGCATCCCAGTTGGTTCCGCCAATGTGGATGCTTCCAGCGACGTAAAAATCCGTCTGCACAGGGAAGCCGACTTGCTTGGCGACGTAGCCTGCTGTTACGTCGCACCGACTTCCACCGCAATAACTGCCCGGTGCGTAGTAACGAGCAACCCAACTTGTTGGAAATGTGTTTGGTGGAACACCATACGGCGATCCAAAATCACCCGATCCAGTTAGCGTTCCGTCGTTGAGAATGGTTGCGCGACTAACCGCAATATAGGGACCAATATTATCGAAGCCTGTGGCGGCGACAATCAACTGAGTGTTGTTCATCTCGACCATCTGCGCGCCGTAGAAATCCTCGTTGTCTTGCGGTTGAAAGCCGTGACCAAGCGCCTCCCAGATCGACACGAACGAGCCATCGTCGCGAAACGTGACGATCTCTACGTTGCGGTGCCCCAAGGTCAAGGCGGGGTGAGCCGAGTCCGGAATGTCGACAAGAACGTCGATGTAGTTTCCACGCACCTTGATATCGTGCAGATATTGATATCGGGAGGCAGCTGATCCTCCGGGGTAGACGACGTAGTTGTTGGAGAATCGACCGTTCGCGCCGGCATTCGGCCAAGTGACGCGTTGGCCGGTTGGCGTGTAGCGAACCAGACCGATGCTGCAAAGCTTGGTGCCATCGCCGCAGAATCCGGGTCCTGGCGCCCCATCGGGCACGAGGCCTGCTACGACCATGTTGCCATTGACCAACTGCGCGGTGACCAGTCCTTCCTGGTCTGCACTATTGGCGTCGGCAAAATGATCCAGCGACAGGTGGCCGCCGTTGAACGCGGGACTTGGCACGTATTCATCGACGGCCGCTACAACGGCAGGCATCCAGGGTGTATCGGGGGTGAACCCTGCGGCCTGATCGAGGTCGCCGCCTTGCTGCGCCTGCGCGACCGTTGCAGCCGCGAGACAAGCCAAGCCGAACAGGACTGGGGTGATACGGCGATGATATATCGGTGCAGTGGCCGCGAGGCCCACGTGCGGACGTTCAGTCCTGACATCGATTGCACGTTCCATGATCAGTTCTCCAGGAGGTTTTGCCGGCGAAGCGCCGGGTTCGTGGAGGGGTACGCAGGTTTGCGCAAAAATCGGACATCCACTACAACAGCCGGTGACGGGAATCGATCGCCTTGTTCAGGATTGCGCCGTCACGCGGTGGTGGTTGCTCACTGACGGCGGTACAGGACGCTGCATGCGTTTCCCCTTGACCCAGCGTCGTTTGGTACGCTTGGCTCCTTTATGAACCAGGGCGTTCATCCTCCGCATGGCGCTGTCATTTTCGGGCACCGACCGCAACCGATACGCTGAACCGGCCGCCGCGCTTTGTTGCGCGGTGCTGGCCGCCGCTGGGCTGTGGTTGCTGGTACGTCTTCTGTGGTCCGTGGTTCCGCGCGGTGACGAGGCATTCTCCAGTGCGCCGGTGCGAGCCGAAGCCGCTGCGGCCGGGACCCTTCCTGCGCAGTCGATCGCGCGTTGGCATTTGTTCGGCAACTCTCCCTTGCGGCCCGGTGCCGGTGCGGGCGCTCCGGCGACGACCCTTTCGCTGATCCTGCGCGGCACCTTAGCCGAGAACGATCCCAAGGCCGGCATTGCGCTCATTGCCGATCCGCAGAACGGCGAGCGCTCAATTCGCGTTGGCGAGGAAGTCGTGCCGGGTGCACGGTTGTCGGCGGTTTATTCCGATCGCATCGTGCTCGAACACGAGGGCGCCGAGGAAATCCTGAAGCTGCCCCGCGATAGCAATCTTGCGCCAGCCGATGTCGTGCCGCTGACCCCGGCGAAGGCGAGCAGTCGCACGGGACCGAATGCGTCTGCCGCGGCGAACCTTCCTGTTGGATTCATACCGAGCGCTGCGGTGCCCGCCTCGGGCGCGAACGTGAAGGCGCCGGCCGACTGGCAGCAAACCGTTGCGCGCCTGCGCCAGAATCCGGATGAATTGGCGCGGCGCGTGCAGGTGGTGCCGGTACTCGACGGCGGCAAGCTGACGGGTGTGCGCCTCTCGGCAGGCGCCGATGCGGCGTTGATCAGCCAGATCGGCCTGCATGCGGGCGACGTCATCACCTCGGTTAACGGCACGCCGATCGATTCTTTCGCGCGTGGTCAGGAAATAATGTCAAAACTCAGTCAGGCCAGTTCGGTCCGCGTGACCGTGCTGCGCGATGGCAAGACCACCGAAGTGACGGTAGGCCTGCAATGAACTCTCTTCGCTACAGGGAAATATCGACGATGCGCCGTGTCTTCATGCCGATCGTTCTCGGCGCTCTTGCAGCGCTGTCCTGCATCGCGAGTGCGCAAACCGGCACCGCGCCGCCAGCGCAGCAAGCCGGTCATACCACGACCGCGGATGGTCGCCACACCTTGAACCTCAAGGATGCCGACATCCAGGCGTTGATCGCGACGGTCAGCGAGATCACCGGCAAGAATTTCATCATCGGCCCGAACGTGCAGGCGAAAGTCACGGTCGTGTCGGCGCGACCGATGAAACCCGACGAAATCTATGACGTGTTCCTCTCGGTGTTGCGCGTGCACGGCTTCGCTGCGGTGCCCGCGGGCAGCATGATCAAGATCGTGCCGGAGTCGACCGCGCAGCAGGATGGCTCGACCGGCGTCAACGGACTCGGCCAGCGCGGCGACGACGAACTGGTCACCGAAATCGTTCCGGTCAAGCACGTATCCGCGGCGGAGCTGGTACCGATCCTGCGTCCGC
>JBDSFA010000179.1:0-9177 GCA_039919785.1 Dokdonella sp.
TCCCGAACTCGGAAGTGAAACGCAGCTGCGCCGATGGTAGTGTGGCTTAAGCCATGCAAGAGTAGGTCATCGCCAGGGGCTTTATCAGAACGCCTTCCCAGCAATGGGGAGGCGTTCGCCTTTGTGCGGGGTGCGCCATCGGCGCGAACTGCAACAGGTCATCGCCCAGGGGCTTTATCAGAACGCCTTCTCAGCAATGGCGAGGCGTTCGCCTTTGTGCGGTTTGCGCCATCGGCGCGAACTGCAACAGGTCATCGCCAGGGGCTTTATCAGAACGCCTTCCCAGCAATGGGGAGGCGTTCGCCTTTGTGCGGTTTGCGCCATCGGCGCGAACTGCAACAGGTCATCGCCAGGGGCTTTATCAGAACGCCTTCCCAGCAATGGAGAAGCTCGACTTTTGTCCTATCACAGCAACTCCATGCAGCTAGTTCAACACGGCAAATTTCCGCACAAGAATTCGGCAGCTGTGATGGAAAACATCGAGCGATTGCTCTCTCATTACCTCTTTGCACCATCGCGCCATTCGGCATGATGCCGGTGGTCGCGCCAAACTGAACGACGCGTGTCGATCCAGTACTTGGGCAAGCACTAGCCGCTTCGTGTCTCGGCGTCGATATACTCATTCGCGCGGCAGTCGCCGTGAAAATCGAGTGCAGATGCGAATGCCCAAGTACGCCGTCGACCGGCTGACCAGGTTCTTCTCCGCCATCCGCTGCCTACTGCCAGCGTGGCTGCTGTACGCAATTGCAGTCATTGTTGATCATTCGCTATCACTCGTGCTGGTGCTGATAGCAAATGCGATCGTCATGACGGCCGTCTGCCAATTCATCGGATTCGGCATGGAGGGCAATTTCGCCCGCAGCATCGCGCGCCGCGGCCTGGTGTATTTTGTATTGTCGGCCACCTACACGGCGACCGTCGCGGCCATCCTCCTGGTGCCCGCGTGGTGGGTTTCGCGTGATGGAACACTCGCGTCCGCTCTCGGGCTATCCGCGGCTTTTGTCGTCGCGCTGCTCGCCCTATGGCGGGCTTGGCCAGCATTCGCGCTTCCGTTCCTTTGGGACGATGCGTATCCGCGCGATGACGAGCGCGGTTCATGGATGTTTACCTCGTTGCGGCGTTCGATGACGTTCGCACGCCACCTCACCGGTGAGCATGAGTTGTTTTTCGCGTATGGTTTGCCGGCCAGCATTGGCCTGCTCATGTTGTGCGTGGGCGCGCTGGCATTGGCTGGACTCGGCGGTTCTGTTGGCGGCGAAACGCGTGTCGTTGCGATCGCATCGTATGCGCTACTGCTATCGCCGCTCACGCACGCCCTTATTGCAAATCGATGCCTGCGCGCGCTGCTTGCGGATGCACGCAGTGCGCGACAGCAGCGCAAACCGGCGACAGAGGCAGCGGAACTGGGTGAAGGCGATGAACATTCGCCGCTACCACCCGGCATCGGTCGTGCCGAACTCGATGCGACTCTGCTGTGCGCCGCCCATTCTGCGCAAGTAAGCCTGGCTCTCGCTGCGCTCGACCGCGGCGCGGATCCGAACACACTCCCGGGATCGGATCTGCGCGATCAGCGAAGCGCGATCATGATCGCCGTCACGCTGCCCGACACGCGCCTGCTACGCGCGTTGATCGCCAAGGGTGCTGATGTCAATAAAGTGCATGGGGGCAGCACACCGCTGAATGCGGCAACGCGCGACAGCTATCAGGGCCGACCCGAAGTCGTCACCACCTTGCTTGCCAATGGCGCAGACGTGCGCGTCGCCGATACCACCGGCAACACATCACTCCATCATGCCGCGCGCAGTGCTGAGCCCGTCGTCGCGGCCCTGCTTCTTGACGCAGCGGCCGACGTCAATGCCATCAACGCCGATGGCTTGACCCCACTCGATATTGCCTGCAGCAACGCAAATTGGGCTGTCGCCAGATTCCTGCTCGAACGTGGTGCCAAATCCGATGTCGCTCACGCACAACCCGCTCTCGTGCTTGCGGCAGGCGTTGCCGATGACGATGCCGCAGGTGTCAAGCTGCTTCTGAAACACCGTGCAAGCGTTGATGTGCGTGCGGCGCTGGAGCGAACGCCGTTGATGACGGCCGCATTGGCCGGGCACTCGCATATTGTCGAGACGCTTTTGACAGCCGGCGCCAACGCGGACCTTGCCGATCATCGTGGTACCACGGCCTTGATGGAAGCTGCCCGTGCCGGCGCTGTCGGCGTGATCCACGCGCTTGGAAAGCACAAGGTGAATCCGAATAGCGTGGACGCGAGCCGGCGCAGCGCATTGATCATCGCTTGTCAGTCTCGGCACGCAAGCGAAGACGCCGTGCGCGCGCTGCTCGCGCAAGGCGCGGATCGCACGCGCGTCGGAGCCGACGACAAGCGCGCACTCGAGCATGCTGCCGCTGCAGGACGTTGGCATATCGTCGCGCTGCTCGACCCCGCCTACCCGTTGCCGAGCAGTCTCGGCAACGGTGGGCCGCCGGCGCAAACGGCGAGTACGGATCATCTACTCGACGCGCTGCGTTTCGGCCATTGGAACGTCGCCAGCGAATTTGTGGGCGTGATCTCGGAGTGGCCATCCACGGCACTCGCTGATCTGTACGTGGAACTGGCTGATGCCGAGCACAGCAGGGCGCGCACTTGGCTGCTCAATCGCGGACTAGTCGGCGACGCGCGCCTGAGTGATGGCCGTGAACTCGCCGAAGTGCTGCTGACGAATCTCCCAGCCACAAGCGCAGCATTGACCGAACTGATCGCGAGCGGAGTTCCCGTCGCCGGAGCGGCGCTGGTGGCGCGCGTACTGGCGCTTGCGCCTGTTGACGCGCGCGGAGATGAAACGCGGGCGCTCGCGCGCGAACTGTTCGAGCGCGGCGGCGATTGTTTCGGTGCAGGGCCGGGTCAGCGCACCGCCCTGCATCTGGCGGTCGCCAATGACGATGCAACACTCGCCATCCGCCTACTCGATCGCGGCGCCGATCCCAACGCGCGCGACGCGCAAGGTCGAACGCCACTGCATTTTGCGATGAAGGGTGATGTTGACACCGCTACGCCGTTATTGCGCGCTCTCGTGAATGCGGGCGCCAATCCCGAAATTGCGACGGCGAGCGGCGAAACTCCGCTAGGCCTAGCGCTTGCACGCGATGAGGCCGTCTTCGCCCACTGGTTGAACTGGTCACCGTGGAGATTACCCCTGCGTCGACTTCGCGCGGCGGACTTGCCCGCGGCTGCGGCGCTCGGCGATCTTGAGGCTGTCGATCGACTGCTCCTGCTCGGGCTTCCGCTCGACGCCGAGGATGTGCAAGGTGCGACTGCGCTGATCCGTGCCGCCGGTTCGGGCCACACCGCGTTGGTTGTGCGCCTGCTCGAAGCCGGCGCCAATACGGCACAAGTCGCCCGGTCAGGCATCCACTGCCTCGCAGCCGCGGTCAGTGCAAAGCGCGAAGCAGTCGTGCGTACCTTGTTGAGCCACGGTGTCGAGCCGGATAGTCGCATCACCGGTGGTGGCACCGCGCTGACGCTTGCGGCAGCGCTCGGCCAATCGCGCATCGCCGAAGCTCTGCTTGAAGCCGGCGCTGACATCAACGCAGTCGACGAGCAGGGAACAACGCCACTGCACGCCGCTGCGCAATACGCGTTTGATGGAGGCGACGGTGACAACGTGCGTTTGTTGTTCGACCTCTTCCTGCGCGCGGGCGCTCGCCTGGAGGCGCGCAACAGCGCGGGCCAGGATGCCTTGCTCACCTTGCTGGGTGCACGTGCGCAACCGGGCACGCGTTGCGACGCCGAGCATCTACTGCACCTGGTCGAATGGTTGCTCGAGCACGGCGCAAGACCGGACGCGCAGGATCAGCGCGGCGTCGGAACACTGCACGCATGCGCATTGCATGGTCTGTATGGCTGCGCACGCCTGCTCAAGGCGCATGGCGCGCCGCTCGATCTTGTGGATGGATTCGAGCGCAGCGCAGCGGATGTCGCGAGCCTGCTCGGCTATGTGGATGTCGCAGCGGAGCTCGGCAGCCAGCGTGGCGCGCCGTTGCCGAGCGTGCGTCAAACCCTGCGCCGGCCAGCGCGTGCGCCAGACTGAGTTGCGGGCCCGCGCTGCGTCGGAGCACGGGCAGTCTAACCGAGCATACGGCGGTAAATCACCCACGGCAACGCGCGGACGATGATCGCAATCAGCGCCCACTTGCGCGGAATATGGCGAAACGCGGAGCCACCTGCGAGCTGGTTGGCAACCATAGCGGCGACAACGGCCGGATCCACGGCCGGCATCGGCAGGCGAATACCCCAGGTCAGGTTCGTCGCCAGAAAACCAAGTTCGTAGAACTGGACGCGAAGCTCGTCCGTGCGATAACGCTGGCGCAAACTTTCGTACAGCGATACGAGGGCGCGTTTCGCCGTCGCGTATACGACGTTGCGACCACGCCCGCGAATGGCCGCGACGCTGCCGAACAGCACGATCGAGCCGCGCTCCTCCAGCAGTCTTGGCAGCAATACGTGCGTGATCGCGAGCGGCGCATGCAGGTTGGTTGCCAACAGCTGGCCGATGTCCGGCGCGGCGAGCGAGAAGTCGTCATCCCCACGTGAGTAACCGACAGGCAGCAGCAGCGCGGACAATGGCGCCATGCCGTCAAGCGCGGCGGCAATGCGCGCACCCGGATCGGCGACGCCTGCGAGATCGAGCGCGAGTGCACGCACCTTGACGCCATGACGCAGACTCAAGTCGGCCATCAGCGATTCGAGATCGCGAGCATCGGAAGCCACCAGCAGCAGATCATGCCGGCGACTCGCAAGCTCGTTCGCGAGCGCGCGCCCAAGCCCGCTCGATGCACCAACGATCAGCGCGGTCAAAGGGCGATCCTCCGCGCCAACTCCGATACGTGTATTCCACCGGGGTTGTGCGTAGCGAGACGTGATCGCGCGGCATCAAAATCCGCCATGGCGCCACGTACGGTCGTCGCGTCCAGCGTGGAATCCTTGATCAGGTTCGGCCGACCGCCGTGTGCAATTGCGAGCTCGGCAAGCGCCTCCAGAAACGCCCGTTGCGAGAACACTGCGGGCGCCGCGACCTGGATTGCCAACGCGATACCGTCGCCATCGAAACGGAAGCCATCCGCGCTGCCTGCAAAGAGCTTGCTTGCGATCAAGCCGATCAACGGCCGAGTACGTGCAACAAGTGCCGTCAACGCGTCGGCGAACGTCTCGAAGCGCGCATTCGGCAACAGCCACTGCGCTTCCACCAGGCCCGCGCGGCCATACCCGGCGAAGTAATTGCGTGCATGGTTGAGCGGAAACAGCGCCTCGGCAAGCGCCAGCGGCTGCTGCCCGGCGCGACACCAGCGCAGACCGAGCCAGCTGTTCGCGGCAGCGATGCCGGCTCGATTCCACAACGCAAACGGCAATGGTGAAATATTCGCTGGCAGGTCGCGCGCAGCATTTCCAATCGCCCTGCGCCTCACCTCTGGTGCGTCGCTGGCAAGTCCGATGCGGACTACGCCGCGACCGAAATGCGCAGCGCGTCCATCGTGCCATCCGTACAGTACCGGCGCATTGGCGGCCTCGCGCAGCACGCGTGCCGCATCAGCCAGGCCGCGCACCGGCACGCGGCGCAATACGAGCGAAGCGGGCGGTCGCGCCAGCTGCAGCGTCGCGCGGGTGATCGTGCCAGTGAGGCCGAATCCGGCGAACGTCGCGGCAAACAGCGCCGCCTCGCGGTCCGCGCTGGCGACAACCGTGCCGCGCATCGGCGCATTCAATTCGATCGCTTCGACCTGGGTGCGAAACGTGCCATCGCGGGCCGGGTTTTTGCCATGCACGTCGGCTGCAATGCAACCGCCGATGCTGGCCCGAGGGTGGCCCGGAGCCACAGGCAGATACCAGCCGTGTGCGAGCGCGAAACGCTGCACGTCGCCGATACGCGCGCCGGCTTCCAACGCGAGGCGGCCGCTCTCCGGATCGAATCCAAGCAGGCGATCGAATGCGCTGAGGTCCTGGCTGATCGCGTCGGCACCGAAACTCGCAGCCACATAGGAAACACCACCGCCACGCGCGATGCGTGGCGCATCCGCAGGTAGCGCGTCCAGGAGTCGATAGCGATCGGGCCGTTGCACCTGACAACGTGCCCGGTATTGGCGATCGAAGCTGCAAAGATCGGTTTCGGCGAGGGCGTAACCGCGCATGTCAGACGTCCTCGTCCAGCGCGACGACATCCTGGAAATCCGTCTGAAACAGATGCTCCAGGTCCGCACGGGATTCCTTCGCCGATTGCAGCAATGCTGCTTCGTCGTCGTAGACTGGATACTGGTCCGCCAGTACGCGCTCGTCGTGGTCACGGAAGCGCTGCACGTAGTCGGCAGCGGTCGCCTTGTCGTAACCGAGCGCCTCGAATACATGGCGCGCAATCTCAAGACTCGAAAAAAAAGTATCCCGCACAATGTCCTCGATGTTGAGATCCATCAGCTTGAACACATGCTGGCGGTTGCGTGCGCGCGCAAAGACTTTCAAATGTGGGAAATGACGTTTCAGCAGTCGCGCCGTTCGCACATTGGTGTCGGGATCCTCGGTTGCGAGCACGAAAATTTCAGCTTTGTCGGTATGCGCGGCGCGCAGCAAGTCGAGTCGCGCAGCGTCGCCGTAGAACACTGTATGGCCGAACTGACGCATGAAGTCGACCTGTTCCGGATCGTTCTCCAGCGCAGTGAACGGAATACGGTTCGCGTTGAGCATGCGCGCCACAATCTGACCGACACGACCCATGCCTGCGACGATCACGCGCGGTGTCGCGGCGTCAAACTTGTCGAACTCGCGCACGGGTTTCGGCTTGCCTACGGGGGCGACTTCCGCACGAAGGCGCACGAGCAAAGGAGTCGCGGCCATCGACAGCGTGATCACGAGGATCGCCAGGTCCCGCTGCGCGCTGCTGATCAGGCTGTTGCCCGCGGCGAGACCGAACACGATGAAGGCAAACTCGCCGCCCTGAGCGAGCAAGGCCGCCAGTGCGATCGACTGCGCGTTGTCCTCGCGCGCGCCGAAGCGCGCGACCGCGTAAAGCACCAGCGCCTTGATTGCGAGCAAACCGAGCAGCAATGAACCGACGAGTTGCGGCTGGCTCATCGCCATATGCACGTCAAGCGACATGCCGATGCTGATAAAAAAGAGTCCGAGCAACAGTCCACGGAACGGCTCGATCTGCGCCTCGATCTCGTGCCGGTATTCAGAATCGGCAAGCAACACGCCGGCAAGAAATGCACCGAGCGACATCGAGATGCCGACCATTTGCATCAGCCACGCGGTGCCCATGACGACCAGCAATGCCGTTGCAGTGAACACTTCCGGTGTGCCGACCTTGGACGCAGCGCGGAACATCGGACGCAGCAGATACCTGCCACCGACAACCACCAAGGCGATGGTCAGGATTACGCGCAATGCGGCCAGCAGTTCGCCGCTGCCGCTGGCGGAATCGGCGTGTGTATCGCCCAAGATCGGAATCAGCGCAAGAATCGGGATCGCAGCGACGTCCTGGAACAGCAGGATAGCGAAGCCAAGACGTCCGTGCGCACTGGTCAGCTCCTTGCGTTCCGCCAGCAATTGCAAATCGATGGCCGTCGAGGACAACGCGAGCCCGAGGCCGACTACAAGAGCGGCTTTCCAATCGAGGCCAAACGCCGTTGCGACGCCGCCAATCAAGGCGGCGGTCATTACCATCTGCAGACTTCCGGAACCGAATACGCTGCGGCGCATGACCCATAGACGTTGCGGTGAAACCTCCATGCCGATCACGAACAGCATCAGCACGACGCCGAGTTCAGAGATCTGCCCGATCTGTTCGGTGTTTCCGATCAGACGCAGGCCTGAGGGTCCGATGAGCGCGCCCGCGCCGAGGTAGCCAAGTACCGCGCCCAGGCGCCAGCGCTTGGCCAAGGGCACCGCGATGACCGCAGCGAGCAGCAGCACGACCGCATATTGGAGGAAGCCCTGATCTTGCACGCGCGCTCCGTCGATTCAGCGTGAATTATGGCATGCGCGCTGCGTTCATCGGTTTTCATCCGGGGCCTGCGAGATACCGTCGCAGCTCCTGAGATCAGAGGTGTGCAGGCTGCATGCACCTACCCACAGGAGTCGCGTCATGTCGGTTACGTCTCTGGTTGTGCAGACCGAACTGCGTCAATTGCGTCCGCGCGCACGACGCAAGCCGGCGCGCCGTGTGTCTTCGTCGTATTCGGTTGGACGGGTAACTGCAGCGAAGTCATCTGTGCTGCCGATGGTGCTCGCCGCATGGGCTGCACTGGGCTTCATTGTGTGGATATGCGTGCCCGCCGCTCGCGCAGGAGCCGCATTGGGGGCCACGATGCCGTTCTGGTTGGTAGTTGCGCCGCTGGTTGACTTGATTTGGCTGAAACGAAGTTTGCTGTTGCGCACGGCGCGCGTTTGGATCCGCGACCTGCGTGACAGCCGGAGTCAGCCGCGATGGCCGAGCCGCTTGCGTTCCATCCGGCGCAGGAATTCATCCATGATCCGCCGATAAAGGTCCTCTCCGAGATAGGCATCTTCGACGCCGGCGTCGATCGAGGGATTGTCGTTGACCTCGATGACCACGGTGCGCTCGCCAGCCTGTTTGAGATCGACGCCGTAGAGACCGTCGCCGATGGGTGCGGTCGCGCGCAGCGCGAGCTTGACGATTTCCGACGGCGCCTCGCGTACGGGCAGGGTTTCGAAACCGCCGGATTTCGCTGTGCCCTTGGCGCCGTGGTTGTAGATCTGCCAATGGCCGCGCGACATGTAGTACTTGCATGCGTACAGCGGCTCGCGGTTGAGCACGCCGATGCGCCAGTCGTATTCGGTGAACATGAATTCCTGTGCCAGCACCAGCGCGGTGTGCTGGAACAGGTCGTCGACGGCGGCTTTCAGTTGCTCCGCATTCTCCGCCTTGACGATGCCGCGCGAGAACGAGCCGTCCGGAATCTTCAGCACGATCGGAAAGCCGAGCAGGTCGGGCAGCTCCGCGAGCTTCTTCGGCTCGTCGCGATATAGGATCTCCGTGCGCGGCGTGGGTAGCTTGCGCGACTTCATGAGGTCGTGCAGGTAGATCTTGTTGGTGCATTTCAGGATCGAGCTGGGATCGTCGATGACGACCATGTCTTCCTTCTCGGCCTTGTTCGCGAAACGGTAGGTGTGGTTAT
>JBDSFA010000338.1:0-8892 GCA_039919785.1 Dokdonella sp.
TGTCCCCCGGTGATCTCCAGATTCAACAAGTTGATCTGCGGGCGCCGCGTATCGCCGGCGACCGTGGCATTGACGTCGATCACCGGCAGGTTTCCGTTGCCAGCGCCATTGAGCGTCGCGTGCCCGCTGACGCCGCCAAGATGGCAACCGGGCATATCACCGCGCAGTGTCATGCCGGTGCTCGCCACCGGTGTGGGAATCGTTATCGCGGTGGCGGTGTAGGTCTGCGCGCTTGCGATGACAATTTCCACGAAATCCGTACTTGTCGACGCGGCCCACGCATCCACGGCTTCCTGGATCGTGTGGTAGTTGCAGGCCGGATCGCTGGCAGGACCGACGAACACGAATTGCGCGGACGCCACCGGCGCGAATGCCGCCAGGGTGAGACACGCGTGCAGTAGCACGTAGTGGGATAGAGATGAAGTGCGCGGCATGGATAATTCTCCTGGTCCCATCCAAGAACGTCGAATCGCGTCCAATTGCGACATTCTGATTGAACTGCGCTGTTCTATCGACGGCATCCAGCGAATGGCCGCCGTCCCCACCGTGGCCGTGTACCTCCTTGCGCCGGCAACCATGGAACAACGACGTCTGCGTTCGAAGGAACTTCGCACCTGACGTGACGTCTACGGTGCTGCTCGACGCCATGAAGCCGCTGCGCATGTCGTGTTCGGGCCAGACGATGGACAGCATTGGAGAAACAGGATGACAAAAGCATTCGTGATTCCGTCCGCAGCCGTACTCTGCGCGGTCGTCGCGCTGACGCCTCCGGTTGCGCGCGCAGCGGAGGGGTCGTTCTTCATCAACGGCGGCATAGGCCGCTCGTCGCTCAATCGATTTGACGGCGCTGACGCCTCGGGGTATCGGATCGGACTCGGCTACCGCTGGGCCGTGGGAGCCAACACGATGATCGGCATGGAAGCGGGCTATGCGGATCTGGGCACGATCGGCACCATCGTGGAAACCTTCATCGGCCCGATCGGAGGAACAGGCCTGCCCATCACCAGCGTTCACGCCGACCTCAAGGAACACGGCCCCACCCTCGGCGTGAACGCGCGATTCAACCTGACGCCGCAGTGGTTTGTCGCCGGCCGCGGCGGATACATGCGCGCGCAATTCACGACGCATCCGTCGAATATTGACTTCTTCGGAAGCAGCGAAGACGCCTGGTATGCCGGCGCCGGATTTGGCTACGACGTCAGCAGCCATTTCAGCATCGGCATGAACTATGACTACATCCGCGCAGACGCGAACGGCATCCGCATCGCACCCACGCTTGTCACCCTCAACGGCGAATATCGATTCTGACGATCCGCGAGGCACTGAAAATAGGGGCCGCATGCGAGCAAGCGATACCTGGCATCGAGAAGATGAACCACGAAGCCATGCGCTCGTTTCGCGCAGATTGCGGCGTTGCAACGGCGTGGTTGGCGCAACCCTTCATGCCCGTCTCGCCGCTATATGACATAGTTCGCGCTACTGGTCTTCCCCGATCAGGCAGGCATTGCGCTCTTTGGCACGATGCCTGGATGGCTAAACCGGATCGCTGAATGGAACCGTCGGATTGCGCGTGACTCATCGTGGCGGGATTTTTTGCTCGCTCGTACTGGTGGTGTGCGGCCTCCTCGCGGGCTCGCCGGCGCAGGCGCTCGACCCGGGTCGCGCGATCGGGCAACTGACCCACGTCTGGTACGAGAATCAGCTGCCACAGGGCACGGTATTGTCCATCGCTCAACGCAAGGACGGCTCGCTCTGGCTCGCGACGTACAACGGACTTGTCCACTACAGCGGCGTTGAGTTCGACAGTATCGACCAGCACGTCGACCCTGCGCTGAAGAGCTCGGCCATCACCGCAGTGGATGCCGACCGCGACGGCACGCTCTGGGTCGGCTCGCTCAACGGCGGGTTCTACCGCAGCCGCGATCGCGTTCTGGAGTCTGTGCCGCTACCCGCGGGCATCGAGAGCGTGTTCGGCATTGTGCAGGACAAGGCCGGCTCGCTCTGGCTCACGACCGATGCCGGCATCGCGCGGATGGACGCAAGCGGCATCCGTTTGCTCGGCAAGGAAAGCGGCTTCCCTCCACGCGGGTTCTATCGCGCGATCATCGCCGATGCCGTCGGTGGTGTATGGATCGCCGCCGACGGCATTGGCGTCGTGCATTGGCACGATGGCCAGGTCGAAACACTGGACACCACGCGCGGCCTGCCGACCAACGCCATCTACAGCCTCGCCATAGACCACGACGGAACGGTGTGGGCGGGTACCCAGGCCGGGCCGGTGCGCTACCGCAACGGGCGTTTCGAACGCGAGCCGCGTGCTTCCGCACTCGATTCGAAACGTATCTATTCCCTGTACGGAGATCGCGACGGGAACATGTGGTTTGCGCCACTGGGGGCGGGCATCTGCCGTATGACCGCGGTGCGTTTTGATTGCGACAACACCTTGGCCGGCATGCTCGGCGAGACGGTTCGGTCCATGTTCGAGGACCGCGAAGGCAACCTCTGGATGGGGACGACATCGAGCGGCATACACCGCTTCAGCGACTCCAAACTTGTTACCGTGACCGGGAAAATGGACTCCAATGCGGTCCGCGCCGTGTATCAGGACCACGCAGGGACACTCTGGGTCGGAACCGATGGCTCCGGCCTTTCGCGCTATGAAAGCCAGGCGCTCGTCCCGGCGAAGGCGATCAATGCGAAGCTGCCGAGCCTGCTTGTGCGCGCGATCGCGAGCGATGCTGCCGGGAATCTCTGGGTAGGATCGACCGAGGGCGCGAGTCGGATTGCGACCGATGGCACGGTGCGCAACTTCGGCATCGGCGACGGCTTACCCGGCACAATCGTCTTCGCGTTCGCGCCGAGCCGCGATGGCGGAATGTGGGTAGGCACGCTGCAGGGCGTAGCGAAGATCACGCCAGACAAAGTCGGCGGCGACACGGTCCGCATGCTCGAACGCACGCGCGGCGACGATACGCGAGCGCTGTACGAAGATCCGAGCGGGCGTCTGTGGATCGGTGCGCGCAGCGGTATGCGCTGCCTGCATGCGGATGTGGTCGACCACTGTGGCACCGATGGCCTGCCCGGCATGAGCGTGTTCGCATTCCATCCCGAACCCGACGGCGATCTGTGGCTTGGAACGAGCCTCGGTCTCCTGCGCATCCGCGGTCAAGCGGTGCAGCCGTTGACCCAAAGGGCGGGCTTCTATGGCGACGCGGTCTTCGCGATTCTCGATGACGACAACGGCCATTTCTGGGTGAGCTCGAACCGTGGCATCGCGCAGCTGGCGCGTGCCGACATTGCCGCACTCGATCGCGGCGACGTGGAGAAGATCGAGCCGCGCTGGTACGGCAAGAATGACGGCATGTTGACGCAGCAAGCGAACGGTGCTTCGCAAACCCCTGCATGGCGTACGCACGACGGACGCATGTGGTTCGGCACAGCGAACGGCGTCGTCATCGTCGATCCGAAGCACATGCGCATGAACCCGCTACCACCACTGGTTTCGGTAGAGCGTGTCGTCGTGGATGGCAAGGACGTCGACCCCAGCCAGGTCGGGCGCATCGGTCCCGAGGTGGAACGCATCGAACTGCACTATGCGGCAATGAGCTTCGTGGCGCCGGCCGCGGTCAAGTACCGCTACCGTATTGAAGGCTTCGATCGTGGCTGGAGCGACGCCGGACCCAGCCGCACGGCGTCCTACACGAACCTTCCGCCAGGCGACTACGTGTTCCGCGCCATCGCGAGCAACAACGACGGTGTGTGGAATATGGAAGGCGCTCGCGTGGCCTTCACGATCGTGCCGAGCTGGTACGAAACCTGGTGGTTCCGCGCCCTCGTCGCAGGCGCCATCATCGCCTTGCTCGCGGCGATCTATCGCTTGCGCGTGTGGCGCCTGCACGAGCGCGAACGCGCGCTGACCCGCGAAGTCGCACAACGCACCGCGGCACTGCGCGATGCGAACGCCGAGCTGAAACGCGTCGCCGCGCTCGACAGCCTCACGCACATCGCAAATCGCAGCGCTTTCAACCAGCGTCTGCGCGAGGCATGGACCGAACATGCGGCGCATAGCGTGCAGCTCGCCGTCCTTCTGTGCGACATCGATGGGTTCAAGGGTTACAACGATACCTATGGCCATCTCGCCGGCGATGTGGCGCTGACGGCGGTCGCGCGCGCGCTGACCAAGGTGTTGCGCTCGAAGGCGGACATCGCCGCGCGCTACGGTGGCGAGGAATTCGCGGTATTGCTCACCCGCTGCGACGCAAGCGACGCCGCCGAGGTCGCGCTGGAAATGCTCGATGCCGTGCGTGCGCTCGCGATCGAACATCGCGCCTCGACAACAGCGCCACACGTGACGATCAGCATCGGCGTCGCCGCTGCTGTTCCCGTCGCAACGGAATCACCGGAAAGCCTGCTCCGCCGTTCAGATGAGGCGCTGTATCGCGCTAAGGCGGCGGGGCGCGATCGCATGAGTGAGCCCCTCGTCGATGGTTGATGCCTTCAGGCATTCACAGCGATATTCGCGGGCCTTCGCCAACGCCCACACTGAGCGCCGCGCTGAAACGACTTCGACGAGCATCCTCGTGCCAACTTCCACGTACTGCAGCCGCTCGTTTGACTGAATCGAGCAGTGCACATCCCTTGCCTCGCTCTGCACACCCTCTGGCCCGACAGCGGCGTAACGTGGTGGCGCTTGTCGCAGTCACCGCGCTGCCTTCCTTCGTTCTACACTTCGGCTCCGGCCCAGTCGAGAGCAAACATGAAGCACTTTGTCACATTCGCGGCAGCATCCCTGTTCGCGTTGGCCAGTCACGCACAAGGGTCCGCTGGCGCATCCCCGGCACCCTCTGTCACCGTGCTCAAGGCGGCGCACCTGTTCGACGGCAAGAGCGGCACGCTGAGTTCACCCGCTGTCATCGTGGTCAAGGACGAGCGCATCATTGCGGTCGGTGGCGCCCCCGCGATTCCGGCCGACGCCAAGGTGATCGATCTCGGCGATGCGACGCTCGTACCCGGCTTCATCGACGCACACACCCATATCACGGTGGATCACGACGACGACTGGGCGAAGTCGTTCTATGAAAACACGTTGCGCTCGGCAGTCGAGCAATCGTTCCACGCGGAAGCCAATGCGCGCACGACGCTGCGCGCGGGCGTCACTAGCGTGCGCGACGTCGGCAGCAGCGATTTCATCGACGTGGCCCTGCGCAACGCAATCAAGGATGGACTCGCGGAAGGCCCGACGATTTTTGCCGTCGGCCACGCGATCGGTTCGACCGGCGGCCATTGCGACAGTGCACCGGTGCCGCCCGACCGCATGAAACCTTCGGGAACGATGGAAGGCGTCTGCAACGGCGCGGAATCGTGCCGGCAAGCCGTACGCGAGCAGATGAAATACGGCGCTGACTGGATCAAGATCTGCGCGTCGGGCGGTGTGTTGTCCGAGTCCGATCCGGTCGACGTGCCGCAGCTGACACCCGCCGAACTTGGCGCGATCATGAGCGAAGCCCACGCGTGGGGTCGCAAGGTGGCCGCGCACGCGCACGGCGACCTCGCCGCGAAGCAGGCCGTCGAAGCCGGCGTCGACTCGATCGAACACGGCAGCTTCCTCACCGCAGCAACCCTGCAGCTGATGAAACAGAAAGGTGTCTACCTCGTGCCGACGCGCATGACCCAACTTTGGGTGAACACGAAAGCGGACACCTATCCGCCGAAGATTGCTGCAAAGGCGCGCGCCGCCTACACCGCACACGGCGAGATGATGAAGAACGCCTTGAAGATCGGGGTGCTGATCGCCTATGGCACCGATGCGGGCGTCTATCCGCACGGAATGAATGCCGAGGAATTCGGCGATTACGTCGATATTGGCATGAGCCCCGCCGCGGCGCTGATGACGAGCAGCCAGGGATCGGCAAAGCTACTCGGCATCGCCGCCGAGACCGGCACGCTCGAAGCCGGCAAGTTCGCCGACATCGTCGCCGTACCTGGCGACGTGCTCAAGAATGTTCGCGCAACCGAGCACCCGCTGATGGTGATGAAACACGGGAAGAAGGTGCGAATGGATTGAGACAGCGCAGATAACTGTTCAAGGCGACGGGGCATCGTCAACGCCTGCTCACGTCATTCGGATCTGCGCGATCGCAGATTCAGAACTCAACTCCGGGAATACTTACATGAAGCATCTGAAGAATATTGCCGCCCTCGCCGTCCTTGGTATTGCGGCGTTCTCGTCGTACGCGGTCGCCGAGTTGAAAGTCGGTGCGAAAGCACCGGACTTCACCTTGCCCGCCTATCTCGCCGGCCAGCCGTTCACCTTCAAACTCGCCGACGCACTAAAAAAGGGGCCGGTTGTCGTCTATTTCTTCCCGGCCGCACACACGTCCGGCTGCAACGTCGAAGCACATCTTTTTTCGGAAGCGATCGACAAGTTCAAGGCCGAGAACACCACGGTGATCGGCGTCACTGCGGGCAACGTCAGCGAGCTGGCCGACTTCTCGAAGGAAACCGAGCACTGCGGCGGAAAATTCCCGGTCGCGGCGGATGACGGCGCGAAGATCGCCAAGGCATACGATTCGACATTGACGATGAAGCCGGGCTGGTCGAACCGCTCGTCGTACCTGATCGCACCAACCGGATTGATCGCGGCGGAATATTCGGCACTGAGCCCGAACGAGCATGTGAAGCAGATGCTCGACGCGGCAAAGGCACTGAAGAAGTAACGGCCGCTGCAGATCCGACTCTGATCCGACCGTATCGACGACCACAAAGGGAAAGCCAATGAACGCTGGTTACCTCACGCATCGCAACGTCCAACGCTCCGTGGCTTTCTCTCTCGCCGTGTCTGCACTTCTGGCCGGGCCCGGCATCTGCTTTGCAGCGAAAGCCGATAGCGCGGCCATCCAGCGTGAAGTGACCAAGCGCCATGACGAAGCCGTCAATCGCCTGCAGGCGTGGATCGCCCTGCCCTCGATTGCGGCCGAGAATCGCAACTCGCGCGAAGGCGTCGAGTACATGGCCAAGCTCGCGCGCGATGCCGGTTTCCAGAAGGTCGACATCATCGATACGGACGGCAAGCCCGGTGTATTCGCGACGCTCGATGCGGGCGCGGCGAAGACGGTCGGCCTGTACTTCATGTACGACGTGAAGCAATTCGATCCCGCCGAATGGAGTTCGCCGCCGCTCGAAGCGAAACTGGTCGACAAACCCGGTCTCGGCAAAGCGATCGTTGGTCGCGGTGCGGTCAATCAGAAAGGACCCGAGTCGGCCTTCCTCGCCGCGCTGCATGCGATTCGCGGCGCTGGCAAGAAGATGCCGGTGAATCTCGTTATGGTCGCCGAAGGCGAGGAAGAAATCGGTTCGCCGCATATCGGCCAACTCGTGCTTCGACCAGAAGTACAGGCGGCGTTGGCGAAGACCGTCGGCGTGTTCATGCCATCGGCGTCGCAAAATCTCGATGGCGGCGTCACCGTGAGCCTCGGCGCAAAAGGTGTGGTCGAACTCGAACTGGTATCCAGTGGCGATCGATGGGGCCGGGGACCTGCGAAGGACATCCACTCCTCGCTGAAAGCGATGGTCGACAGCCCCGCCTGGCATCTGGTCAAGGCACTCGACACGCTGGTCTCTGCGGACGGCAACACGATCACGATCGATAATTATCCGGTCGCGCCGCCGATCAGCTCGGAGGAAAAAGCGATGGTCGCGGCAGCGATGCCCACGCGTGACGAAGCGAACGTGAAGAAGCAATTCGGCGTGCACCACTGGATCGACGATCTCGGCTGGCAAGCAGCGAGCGAACGCCTCGTATCGCAACCGACACTCAATATCGAGGGCCTCGTTGCCGGCTACACCGGACCCGGCGGCAAGACGGTGCTGCCGCATCGTGCAGTGGCGAAGATCGACATGCGCCTGGTGCCGGGCATGAAGATGGCCGACGCGGTCGCGACCTTGAAGGCGCATCTGGCGAAACACGGCTTCGGCGATATCGAAGTCAACGTCAGTGGTGGCTACAATGCAACGAGCACCAAGGCTGACACGCGTCTGATCCAGGCGCAGATGGCCGTGCTCACGCATGGTGGGCTGAAGCCCACCCTATGGCCGCGCGGTGCCGGCTCGTATCCCGGCTTCGTCTTCACCGACGCGCCACTCAATCTTGCGTCGGGACATTTCGGACTCGGCAACGGCAGCGGCGCGCACGCCCCTGACGAGTACTACTTGATCGAATCGACCAATCCGAAGATCACGGGTTACGACGGAGCGGTGATGTCGTTCGTCGAGTATCTGTACGAACTGGCGAAATAGGCCTGCTCGATGGCGAAATACGGCGGACGTGATTTCTTTTCGCAGCCGCTGATGGTCGGTCGCGATGCTCTTCTCGCAAGAAGCACCGCGGCTGAAGCTGACCCCAAAAGAAAACGCGTTCGCGCAAGGTCGCGATCACGACGCGAGCGATGCCATCAAAGCCCTCCCCTTCAAGGGGAGGGTTGGGTGGGGATCGTGTTCTCGCTCGCACTCGGCCACCTCGCCTTGGCCAATGCATTCTGCAAATCATTCTCAAGGGAAGCGACGAGGCGTTGGCGCCCTGGAACAGGAATTGGCTGCTATCACTTGAGAGCGTGCTATGCGCACCCATGTCGCGAGCAAGCCTATTGTTGTTGGCGAGAGGGAAACATCTGACCCGGCCAACCTTCGCCACCTCGGCGTGGATCGCCCGACCGAGACGGCGCGCGTACGCAAGCAGCGTGTCCAGAAGACGCGCCAGCCGCGGAATCGCCACCTCACTTGCCGCCATCGTCGTCGAATGAGAGGATCGTCCCGTCGCCATCATCACCTCCCGCAAAGACTGCGGGATTAGGTTGCGGGAATATGCGGCGTCAGAGGCGCAACGTATTGATTTGT
>JBDSFA010000301.1:0-13953 GCA_039919785.1 Dokdonella sp.
CAGGATCGGGCAGCGTACCGAGTACGGCACGTCGTCCGCTACAATTGCACGATGAAGTTAGCGAGCTGGAACGTCAATTCGCTGAACGTGCGCCTGCCGCATGTCGAGCAATGGTGCGCCTCCGCGCAGCCGGATGTGCTGGCGTTGCAGGAAACCAAGATGGAGGACGCGAAGTTTCCAGTCGCGGCCTTGCAGGCAGCGGGGTATCACGCAGCGTTCTCCGGGCAGAAAACCTACAACGGCGTCGCGCTTCTCGCGCGCCAGCCGATCAGCGATGTCGTGCACGGCGTTGCGGGTTTCGATGATCCGCAGAGGCGGATTCTCAGCGCGACCATCGGCGATGTGCGTGTGGTGACTCTCTACGTCGTCAACGGCCAGGCGGTGGGGAGCGAGAAGTTCACCTACAAGCTCGACTGGCTGGCGAACGTGACGGCGTTTCTCGCCGAGGAAATCCGCCGCCATCCGCGTCTCGTCGTGATGGGTGATTTCAACATCGCGCCGGACGACCGCGACGTGCACGACCCCGACGCGTGGCGCGACCAGATCCTGTGTTCGGTGCCCGAGCGCGACGCGCTCAAGCGCATCCAGGATCTCGGCCTCGCCGATAGTTTCCGGCTGTTCAACGAAGACGGCGGACACTACAGCTGGTGGGACTATCGTCAGGCCGCGTTCCGACGCAACCTGGGCATGCGCATCGACCTGGTGCTGGTTTCCGAAGCGCTGCGTGCGCGCTGCTGCTGCGCCACCATCGATCGGGAACCGCGTACCTGGGAGCGCGCCTCCGATCACACGCCTGCCGTGCTGGAAATCAATGATGTCTGAGTGGCTGGTTTCACCAACCGACAATGAGCTGGAAGAACTGGACCAGTTCCTGCGCGCGCACGGCAGCGAAGAGGACTTGCTGCTCGACGGTGTGCACGGGTTCCTGACCGCGCTCGCGATCGGGCCGACGCCGGCAAAGCCTGAGGAATGGCTTCCGGAAATCCTGCACGAGCCTTTCCTTGATTCGAGCCTGGGCGAACGCGTGCTGACTCTGCTTGCGCGTCTCAACGATGCGATCGCACCCGAGCTCGAGACCGGTAGCTACGAGCCTATCCTCGGCGAGCTCGACATGGAGGAGGGACCGCCTGCTTTCACCGCGCGCGGCTGGTGTGAGGGTTTCTCGCGCGGCATCGATTTGCGCGCGCCGGTGTGGGAAGGCCGCCTCGGACATGATTCGGATCTGATGGAATTGCTCGGACCGATCATCGCGCTGGCGATCGATGACGGCGTGTTTGAGAGCGACGCGGAGTTCGCGCCACTCGGTGACGATGAATACGACGAGTGCCTCGCGCAGATTCCTGCGGCCGTCGGTGCGGTCGCGCAGTACTGGCACGATCATCCGCTCAGCATGGAGGAGCAGAGCGCGACGCCGGCGGATGGCCCGCAGGGTCCGCCGCGTCGACGCAGTGGGCGCTGGGTGCATTGAGCGATTCCCGCAGATTGCTCGGAGTGGTGGTGGTCGGAGCGGCGTCAGCCGCGATGGGTGTTACGTAGCGGTCGGCACATCCCCACCTAAATCCTCCCCTTGAAGGGGAGGACTTCAAAGCAGCGAGCTCTAGCCCTCCCCTTCAAGGGGAGGGTTGGGTGGGGATGGTGTCAGTCGTGAAGCAACACGCATCGCGGCTGAGCCGCTCCTAAAAGACGCATCGTTCACCGCAGCACGCCAATGCGTTCGGGCGTTCGTGCTTGTTCCGATCCTGGCGCGCACGCATGTTGCACACATTCCCCCACGTCGGAGTGTTCCCATGAATGCAACTGCCACCACCCGCCGCGTCGCACGCGTGTTTCGCGGTCAGCCGACTTCGGACGGCGCTGGCGTGAAACTCACACGCGTGATCGGCCAGCGCGACCTGGACATGCTCGACCCGTTCCTGCTGCTCGACGAATTCTGCTCCGACCAGGCGGGTGACTACATCGGCGGATTCCCGAACCATCCGCATCGCGGTTTCGAGACCGTCACCTACATGCTCGCCGGTCGCATGCGTCACCGGGACAACCAGGGCAACTCGGGCTTGTTGACACCGGGCAGCGTGCAATGGATGACCGCGGGGCGCGGCATCGTCCATTCGGAAATGCCGGAGCAGGAGGACGGCCTGATGTGGGGGTTCCAGCTGTGGGTGAACCTTCCCGCGGGCGACAAGATGACGACGCCACGCTACCAGGACATCGCGCCCGATCGAATTCCTGAAATTGCACCAGCGGACGGTGTGCATGTGCGCGTGCTCGCTGGACGCTTTGGCGAGACGGTCGGGCCGGTCAGCGGCATCGCCGTCAAACCGACCTATTTCGACATTCGACTCGACGCCGACGCACATTGCGTCGCGACGTTGCCAACGGGTCACAACGCGTTTGCGTATGTGTATGCGGGTGCGGCTGACCTGGGCCCGACCGATGCGGCGAAGCGCATCGCGCGCGGCGAACTGGCAGTACTTGAACGCGAAGGCGATGACTTGCTGATCGCCGCCGGCAACGAGCCGACGCGACTCATCGTGGTTGCCGGAAAACCCCTGAATGAGCCGGTGGCGAGATACGGCCCATTCGTGATGAACTCGCAGGAGCAGATTGTCGAGGCGATGCGCGACTATTAGGCCGGCAAGTTCTGATTGCGCTCCATCCATGGTGTCGATACATGGGGGTCACCTAGCTGGCTCCCGCGTATCAAAAGGCAATCATCACGACCGACCCCGCCACGATCAAACCCCCACCAATCGCAATCGGCCAGGTCATGCTTTCGCCGACAAACACCACGCCGAGCAGGATGGCGAACACCACGCTGAGCTTGTCGATCGGCGCAACCTTGCTGACCGGTCCGAGCTGCAGCGCGCGGTAGTAGCACAACCACGAAAGCCCCGTCGCAATGCCGGAGAGTACGAGGAACAGCCAGGTCTTCGGCTGTATCGGTGACGTCGGCTGCCATTCTTCACGCAGGCTCAGGATCGCCGCGGTAACGATGAGGATCACGATGGTGCGGATGAAGGTGGCGAGATTCGAGTTGATTCCCGCGACACCGATCTTGCCGAACAACGCCGTGAGTCCGGCGAAGAACGCAGAGCCGAGTGCGAACAGAACCCAGCTTTCACGAATGTTCATGCATTCGACTCCAGGTACACGGTGGGAGCGCCGGAAGGCGCGATGCACTTCCGCCAGCGAGTGAGAAAAAGCATCGCGGCTGCCGCCGCTCCCACATTGAATCAGACCGCGCTATTTTGAAATTTGTGAGTTGGTGCCCACGGGCTTCAATTTCTCGTCGAAGTAATCCGCGATCAGCGTGTACACGTGTTTTTTCAATACCGGCGTCGACAGACCGTGCTTGGCGCCGGGATAGGTCATGAGGCGGAACTGCTGGCCGCTTTGTTGCAGGGCGGCCATCAGCTTGGTCGAGTTCGTGAACAGCACGTTGTCGTCGGCCATGCCGTGCACGAGCAGCAATGGCGACTTCAATCCAGCCAGCCAATGCAGTACGCCGGAGAGTTCATATCCCTGCGCGTTGTGCTGCGGCGTGTCGAGATAGCGCTCGGTGTAGTGCGTGTCGTACAGGCTCCAGTCGGTGACGGGTGCGACGGCGACGCCAGCGGCAAACGTGTCGCTCGCTTTCGCCAGCAGCATCAAGGTCTGGTAGCCACCATAACTCCAGCCGAAGATCCCGATGCGCTTGGCGTCGACCCAGGGTTGTTGGGTCAGCCACGCGATTCCGCTGAGCTGATCCACAACCTCGGCCTTGCCCAGTTGCTTGAAGATCGCATCGGAGAATTTGCGTCCGCGCCGCGGCGTGCCGCGGTTATCGAGTGCGAACACGACATAGCCGTGCTCGGCCATGACCTGCTCGAAATGATTGCCCCAGGCGCGATTCACATATTGCTTGCCGGGACCGCCGTAGTAGGTAATGAACACCGGATAGCGTTTGCCCGCTTCGAAGCCGAGCGGCTTGTAAACGCGATAGTGCAGATCCTGCCCGTCTTCGCTTTTCAGCACACCGTAGTCGGGCGTGACGAAGCTGTCGTGATACGGCCAGTAAGGGTGGCCGGCCTTCAGTTCGTTTTGTTCAATCCACGCGATGCGGCTGCCGTCCGCCTTGTGCAACGAAACCTGCGGTGGTGTTGTCGGACTCGAATATGTATCGACCCACGCCGTCGCGCTCTCGCCGAACACGCCGTCGTGCCAACCTTCACCGGTACTGATGCGCTCGGCCTTGTCGGCGTTGCTGCCATCCAGTCGCGCGACATAGACCTGCTGCTGCAGCGGATCGTCGCGATTGGCCGAAAAATAGACGTTGCCGCCCGCCTCATCGAGCGCAAGCAGCTTGTCGACGTCCCATTCGCCGCGCGTCAATGCGCGTCGCAGTTTGCCGTCGAAACCGTAGACACCCAGCTGCGCGTAACCATCGCGTTCGGACGTCCAGATGAAGGCATCTTCTGATTTGAGGAAACGCAGGTCGTCGTTGAGATTGATCCAGGTTGAACTCGTCTCGCTCAGCAGCGTCTTTGCGTGCAGCGTGTCGGTCTCGATCGCGATGAGGTCTAGGCGCCGCTGGTCGCGTGTCTCGCGCTGGAAGCTCACGCGTCGCGCATCCGGCAACCAGTCGACGCGCGCGAGATAGATGTCCTTGTCCGCGCCAAGATCGATCCAGCGCGTTTCGCCGCCATGCGGCTTGACCAGGCCGAGCTTCACGACCACGTTCGGCCTGCCAGCCGCCGGATAGCGTTGCTCGATCGTCTCGCTGCGGTCGGCGTAGACCTCGGTGCGCTTGACTTGGTCGACACCCGATTCGTCGTAGCGTTCGTAGGCAATTGCCGAATCGTCCGGCGCCCACCAGTAACCGGTCGTGCGTGCCATTTCCTCCTGTGCGACGAATTCCGCTTCGCCGTTGTGGATAGGGCCCTTGCCGTCCCGTGTCAGCTGGACGCTGTGCCCGTGCACGAGATCGACGGTGTACAGATTCTGATGACTCACGAAGGAAACGAAGCCGCCACGCGGTGACACCTTGGGGTCGATGACATCGAGGCCTTGCGGCGTCAACGCGCGCAACTGGACGTCGGGTTTGGCATCGAAGTCGTATATCCATAACCGTTCACCGAGAACAAACAGCAACTTGCGGCTGTCTGGCGCCCAGCGATAGGAAACGATGCCCTTCAGCTGCGCCGTGCGTTCACGTTCGCGCCGCGCTTTCTCCGCATCCGACAATTCCTTCTGTTCTCCGACGGCGCCCGAGTCGACCAGTCGCAGCGTCTTGCCACTGGCGATATCGTATTGCCACAGATCGAGCTGGTTCTGGTCGTCTTCGCGACCACGCAGGAACGTGACGCGGCTGCCATCCGGCGCAATCTTCAGTGAACGCGGCGCGGATCCGTTGAGATCGGGGTCGCTGTAGATACGGTCGACAGTGAGGCGTTCGGCGTGCACGAGGGGACTCAATAGCAGCAGGACAGCGAGGAGAAAGGGGCGCATGGGAACTCCATCGGCAAGGTTTGCATTACACATCACCCTTGCGCTCCGGGCCAGCGACTGCGCAATTGAGTGTGTCCAACTCATCCATGGCGCGCGTGCACGCCCAAGTTTGCTCCTTAACGATTGTCACCCAGGCCGAACAGGATTCGCTTCTCCTCATCGCTCATCGGCTGGCCCGCGGCAGGATTGATCTCGGGGCCTCTCGCGTAGGCTCGCTGCGTCCCCGGCCGCGCCGCAATCGCTGCATGCCAGCGCTGCACGTGGACGAACGGCGCCAGATCCAGTGGCGCTTTCGAGTACGGATTGATCCACGGGTAGCAGGCCATGTCGGCGATGCTGTAGTCAGCGCCGGCGATGAACGCGTTGCCCGCGAGCTGGCGGTCGAGTACGCCGAGCAGACGCTGCACTTCCTTCGTGTAACGCTCGATCGCGTACGGAATCTTCTCCGGTGCGTAGACGTTGAAGTGACCGTACTGCCCGGTCATCGGCCCGAGCCCGCTCATCTGCCAGAACAGCCACTCGTTGACCGCGATGCGCCCACGCAGATCCTGCGGAATGAAGCGCTTCGTCTTGTTGGCGAGATAGAGCAGGATCGCGCCCGACTCGAACGTGCTGATCGGTGCGCCGCCATCGCTCGGCGCGTGGTCGACGATCGCGGGCATGCGGTTGTTCGGCGAGATCGCGAGGAATTCCGGCTTGAACTGCTCGCCCTTGCCGATATCGACCGGCTTGATCGTGTAGTCGAGCCCGGCTTCTTCGAGGAACAGCGTGATCTTGTGGCCGTTCGGTGTAGGCCAGTAGTGCAGGTCGATCATGGGCGTCTCCATGTGAGCACTCGATGATGGGGCCGCGGCACTGCTTCTCAAGCGCCACACTCAAGCGTCGCGCAGTCGATCGGGTAGACCGCTCCAGCGTTGCAGACGGTGCGCGATCGCTGCTCGCACGATTGCCTCTTCGCCATGCACGGCCACGCGCGTGCGCGCGCGCGTCACCGCGGTGTAAAGCAGTTCGCGTCCGAGCACACGGTTCGGCGCATCCGGCAGCACCACGGCGACGGCGTCGAACTCTGATCCCTGGCTCTTGTGCACCGTCATCGCGAACGCAGGTTCGTGCGCCGGCAAGGTGTACGGCGCGAATGCGCGCGGCGCGCCGTCTGTGCCTGGAAAGCAGACCTCGATATCGCCCGCCGGCGTGCGCCACGCTACGCCGACGTCGCCGTTGAAGAGTCCGCGCCGATAATCGTTCGCGGTCACCATGACGAGTCGGCCGTGGTACCAGCTTGCGCCACCGCCGATCGCTTCCTCGATCGCGCGATTGATCGCGATGCTGCCAAACGGGCCGTCGCGCAACGCGGTCAGGACGCGCAAGCGCGTCGCATGCGCAAGCGCGTCCAGCGCGTTGTCCGCAGCGCCGATGCTGCGGTACTCCGCGACCCACTCTTCGCGCACGCTGTGTGCAAGCTGGACGCGGTCGCCACGCCGCCAGATGACATCGTGTGCGTCCGCGTGCAGGACGAGCAAAGCGGCGTCCGCATCGCCTGCGCGAATGGCGTGCGCGAGCCGACCGATGCCGCTGTCTGCGCCAAAGCGGTGGCTGTCCTGCAATTCGACGAACGCGTCGGCGAGGGCGACCGAAGGCAACGGACTTCTGGGTACCGAAAAACCCGTCATCGCCCACAGATCGTCGGCAACCGCCGGCGTGTAGTGATTGACCTCCGCGCCGCTGGCGCCGATCGATGCAAGCACGTGACCGGCCTCGACCGAGGCGAGCTGGCCGACGTCGCCGAGCAGGATAAGCGCTGTGTTTTCCGCGAGGCCTTCGAGTAGATGCGCCATCAATGGCAAGTCGATCATCGAGGCTTCGTCCACGACGACGACATCGGCTGCAACCGGATTGTGGCGATTGTGGCGAAAGCCCGCATGCGGTCGGTAGCCGAGCAGGCGATGAATCGTCGACGCTTCCCCTTCGCGAATCGCTGCACGCACGGCCTCGCTGCATGCGATGCTGGCTTTGCGCTCGCGTATCGATTCTCCAAGCCGGGCCGCGGCCTTGCCAGTCGGCGCGGCGAGACGGATGCGTGGCAACGGCGCGCCCTGCGCCTGCGCCGTTTCGAGCAAGGCGATCAGCATCCACAACACACTCGTCGTCTTGCCGGTTCCGGGGCCGCCACTGACGATCGCGAGGTGCGTGCGCAAGCCGAGCGCGATCGCGATCGCCTGCCAATTGATTCCCTCTGCCGGCCGGAAGCGCCGCATGAGTCGCTCACGCATCGCCGCCACATCCTCGCTCGGCCACAGTAGTCGCGCTCGCGTACGCAAACCTGCAGCGACGATGCCTTCGTAATCGAAATAGCGTCGCAACCAGAGCCGGTCTGCACCATCGAATACCAGCGGTGCACTGCCGGGCTCCGTTGCATGACTGACCAGGGTCGACGTCACCAGGGATTCGCGCAGAAGCGCCGCGTTCGGCAGCACCACCCGCAAAGGTTCGCTTGCCGCCGTTGCCAGCACATCCGCGTACGCGGACAGCGGAAGACAACTGTGCCCCTGCGCTATTGCCTGGCTTGCCGTTGCTGCTGCAAGCGCGAACACGTCGTCGTCACGACCATCGAGACGACTCAACAGGCGCGCAAACTCGACATCAATCGCACGCAAGGCGCCCACTTGCTGCAGGCGTGCAAGGGCGCTCATGGTACGACCTCCGGCGCGAACAGCGCGTCCATCGCCTCGATCAAGACACGCGCGGGTCGATCGACATGCACGCCGCTGCTGCCGTCGCGCGCGAGACCGCGCAGGAACAGATACACAGCGCCACCGACGTCGCGTTCGTAGTCATACGTCGCGCCGAGTCGCGAACGCAGCCAGCGGTGCAAGGCCAGCGTGTAGATCAGATATTGCAGGTCGTAGTCGTGCTCGCGCACGGCAGCGTCGAGCGCGAGCGGCGCATAGCCGGCGCGTTCCGAGCCGAGGTAATTGGTCTTGTAGTCGATGATCCACCAGCGCGCATCGTGGCGGTAGACCAGATCGATGACGCCGGTCATGAGGCCTGCGAGCTTGCCCTGGACACGCGCAAAATCGCTGCGACGCTGTTGGTAGCCGTGCGCGCGCAGCAAGGCGATGAAGCGTTGTGGATCGACGCCGCCGATGGCGAAATGGAACGGCAATTCGGCGCGCCGTTCGTTTGGCGGCAGATCGACAAGGCGTAGATTGCCGGGCAGGCGAGAGTTCAAGGTCGCACCGATCATGCGCGCGACGACGCGTTGCAATTCGACCTCGCGTTCCGGCGGCGCCAGCGCATGCCGGCGCAGGCGCGCAACGATCGCATCGCGCTCGATGGCGGGCAGCCCGCCTCCGACGTGATCGCGCCAGACCGCAAAGTCGGTGCGTTCGAGAATCTCGTGCATGGCGGTGCCAAAGCGATCGCCGCGTGGCCAGTCGGCAATGCCTGCCACGCCACTCGCGGGCGACGCATCCACCTCGACCTCGTCGCGTTCGTCATCGGCGCCACTTGCATCATCGAGCGCGCTGCGCTCACCATCGCGCAGTTGGGAAAAACTGCTGATCCACCATCCGCTATCGATGTGCGCATCGAAGCGTCGGGCGGGCGGAAGCACGACCGCCGCGACTGCGTCGAGGCGCTCGCTGCCGCCTTCGGGTAACGCGGCAATTCGGACGCAATCCGGCGCGGCGTGGGCCAGTCGCTGCAGGGCTTCGCGCGTCGCGGCAGACGTGGTCGGCATGGCCCCGCCATGCCAAAGTTGGGCAAGTGCGGGAACGGCATTCTTGCTGCCGATCACATCCCAGGACAGCCAGCAGGCGTAGCGTGCGCGCGTGAGTGCGACGTACAAGACGCGCACACGCTCGGCCAGTTGCTCGCGCGCGGACAACGCCTCTGCATCGGTCGCCGCCGCGCTCTTCTCGTCACCCTTTGCACGTATCCAGATGTTGCGCTGCTCGTGCGCATGCCATTCGAGCGTGGTAGGGGCGCCGGTGGGTGTTGCCGGTGCGAGTGCCGTGAACGGCAGGAACACGAGATCGTATTCGAGTCCTTTGCTCGCGTGGATTGTCGCGATCTGCACGCGATCGGCATCCGATTCCAGCCGCAATTGCTCTTCTTCGTTGCGGTCGTCGGGTAGTGCGATGCGCCGTTGCAGCCATTGGATGAGGCCGATGGCGCCGAACTGACGGATCGACTCGCGTTGCAGCAGGTCGGCCAACTGCAGATAGTTCGTCATGCGCCTCTCGCCAGCGACGCTGTCAAGGATTGCCTCCGCGCGTGTCTCGAACACGCGCTCGCACATCGCGAGCACGCCGTGTTGTTGCCACAGTTGGTGCAGCGCATCGAGACGTTGCAGCTGCGCTTGCCACGCCTGCGTCTGCGCCGGATCGGCCAACGCTGCGATCGCGGCGGCATCGAACCCGAACAGACGCGACGCGAGCGCAGCGCGCAGTCCTGCTTCCTCGCGACTGTCGAGGGCGGCAAGAAACGCATGCAGGTCACGCGCCTCTTCGCTCTTGAATACACTCTCCTGGCGGATCGTCGCACTGGCGATGCCCAGCTGCGTGAGTGCGTCCTGCATCAAGCTCGCTTCGCCGTTGGTCGCGACCAGCACGGCCAGATTCCGAGCCGCGAGCTCGACACGTTTGCCACTACGACGATCGCGTATCGTCGCGTTTCCGGCATGTGCCTTGCGCAACAGGCTGACGATGGTTTCAGCGCACCCTCGCGCAAGCCGTTCGCGACCTGTGTCCTTGCTCGGCGATTCCTCGCCTTCGCGCAAATGCCACACCGTCAATGGTGTGATCGCCGCATGGTCGACCTGCACATCATCATCGAAGGCGCGACCACCGGCCTCGACCGCGTGGAATCGAATGCGCGAATCGACAAACGCGCGGTCGACCTCGCCTTGGGTGAACACGGCCTCGACCGCTTTGAGGAATGCGGGCGATGAGCGGAAGTTGCGCGCGAGACGATGCGGTTCGCTCGTCATCGATGCCGACGCGTCCAGGTACGCTTCGATGTCGCCGCCGCGGAAGCGGTAGATCGCCTGCTTCGGATCACCCACCAGGAACAACGCACCATCGTCGCGGGCCGCCTGCATGCGGCGGAAGATCTCGAACTGGCGCGCGTCGGTATCCTGGAATTCGTCGACCAGAACAACTGGGTAGCGCGCGTGCAGCGCTTGCGAGAGGCGCGCACCCTGTGCGGGATTGGTGATCGCCGCGTGCATGCGGCGGATAAGGTCGTCGTAGCTCTGCCGCGCTGCACGCTGTTTGCGCACTTCCAGTTGTGTGTTCGCATGCGCGCGCGCAGCGGCGAGCAACACGGGCCAGCGCAGCGTGTGCGCGGTTCGCAGAGCATCGTTCGCATCCAGCCACGCGTCGACGGCGGCGGTGAACACATTGGCAAGATCGGGCAGCTCGTGAGTCGCGGCCATGGCGAGTTTGCGGTGGCCAAACCACGCAAGCTTGTCGGTGGCTTCGGGCAGTGCGCCTACACGCAGCGCCGGCGCGCATACCGCCGTACGGCCGTCATTCCAGTCTTTGCGATAGGATTTGCCGCTGAGCAGTTTGCTTTGCGTGTACGCCGCCACGAGGTCCAGCGTGCGCTCTCCCTCGCTGAGCCACGCACCGAACACATTCTTGCGCGCATCCCGTTCGGCCGACATCGCGGCTTGTAGACGCATTGTGGTGTCCGAAGCGTCCGCTTCGGGCTTCGGCCACACGACCAAGGCGGGATCAGTCAGCTGGCGCAGTAAGCGCGTCAACGCATCGACCGAACCCAGCTTGTTGCGCAATACATCGAAATCCGCGGCGCGCACGGGATCGCTCGCATTGAGGCGCCAGAAATCGGCGGCGATCTGCTCGATGAGTTCGCTGTCGGAACCGATCAGTTCGCCGGCATCGAGGGCCTCGCCCGAGGCGAATGCCTGTTCGCGCAACGCCCGCTGACAATAACTGTGGATCGTGCAGATCGCCGCCTCGTCCATGCTGACTGCGCCGAGACGCAGGCGTCGTGCCAGCGACTCGATCGTCTCGCCCGCGCAGGAGGCCCGCTCGATCAGTGAGCGCGCGAACGCCGCTTCGTCACTTGTGTCGCTCATGTAGGCCAAACCGGCTTCTCGCAGCTTCGCCTCGGCTAGTTCGGCGCACAGTGCCAGGCGCCGGCGCAGGCGATCCTTCAATTCTTCCGTTGCCGCGCGCGTGAACGTCACGACGAGCACTTCGCGCACCGGCAGTCGCCGTTCAACCAGGCAACGCAGATACAGGCCAGCAATCGTCCAGGTCTTGCCTGTGCCGGCGCTCGCCTCGATCAGATGCGTGCCAACCAGCGGCAGGTCGAGCGCGAGGTCGGCCATGCTCACAGCGTTGCACCGTGCAACAGACCGGCCAGCGTCGCAAAGACCTGCAATGCATGCCGCTCGAATTGCGTGAGCAGTACACTATCGGCGAACGGGTCGCGATCGCGGAACGCAAGCGCGATCCACGCGTCATCACGCTCGCCTCTCGCGCTGTTTTCACCCGTGTATTCAAGATGTGCGAGGCGCCACGCACGTTCGTCCGCATCGGCCTTGCCTTCGGCCATGTTTGCCATGTAGGTCCACGCCGATTTCGGGAAGAACGCGAGTGGTGTGCGTTGACCTTCGCGATAGCCACGCAGCAGTGTGGTGAGCTGCGCGCGCGCCGTGGCCGCGTCGATATCGCGCATTTGCGTCTGCTGGACACCCTTCTTTTCGAGCGAGATCTGGACGCAGGAGATCCTTTCGTCGAAGCCCAGTTGCGTGCGCGGCGTAAGCGCGGCGAGGGCGAGGTATTCGAACCAGGGTCGCAACCAGTGGTGGCCGCGCATGGCACCGGTCGACCAGTGCAGCAGGCCTTCGCGGTACGGTTGGCGCAATGCGCATTCGAGCAGCCAGCCGTCGTCGAGCTCAAGCTCGAAGTTCACAGGCGCGAGTGCGGTCGCTTCGCCTCGCCAACGTTCAATGCGCGACACCAGTTGCGACGCGTCCGCCGCCGCGTCGCTGTAGGCTGCCGCGCCCGCATGGCCGACGGGCAGCTGGCGTCGTACCTGGATTTGCGCATCGGCGTCCTGTAGCGGCGGGCGTCCGCTGGCAAGCGCTTCTTCGACCAACGCGCGCTTGAGTATCGACTGCTTCAGCGCATCCAGTGCAAGCGGATCATCGTCTTCGAGAGGTGCCTCGTCTGCATACAGGTCCAGATGCAGACGGTCGCGCAGGAACGCGCGTGCAGGATTGCGCCAGAATTCGATCAGGCGATCGAGTGAAATGCGTTTGGGCGTATCGTCGTCCGGCAAATCCAATGGCGTGCCCACGAACGGGCGGGCGCGCTGGGCGCGGCCGACACCTGCAGCGGCACGCCATTCGTCGCGATAGGTGAACACGCCGTTGCGACTGCCGTCGAATACCGCGCGCGCAAACGGCTGCAACGGATGCTCGATGACCAGGTCCTTGCGCGCAGTGCTGTCATCGACGAAGTAGTCGCGCGCGACCACATCGAGCAATTCGGCAACCAGTGCGGACGGCTCGCGCGTCTTGCCACTGCGCTGATCGCGCCCGACATAGCTCAGATGCAACACGTTGTCGGCCGAGGTCAGCAACTGCAGGAACAAATAGCGATCGTCATCTCGCACCGAGCGATCGCCCAGTTTGCGCGCGTGATGCAAAGCGTGTTCGAGCCGATTGATCCCGTTGGCGGGCTCGCGACGCGGGAATGCCTCGTCGTTCAGACCAAGTACCGCGATCACACGGAACGGGATGGCACGCAGCGGCACCATGCCGCAGAAGCTGACACCGCCGCTAAGGAAGCGTTGCTGCGGATCGGCATCGGCGAGGCGTTCCGCGAGATAAGCACGCACGGTCTGCCAGTCGAGCGCCTCGATGCAGCCACCGGCGCGAGACCCTTCCGCCAGCGCAGCCAGCGCGTCGCGCAATGCGTCCTGTGCGCGGCGCTCGTCGCGATCGTGCAAGTCGGCGGGCAATAACACGTCGAGGGCATGCTGATACAAGATCTGCCACTCGCTGCCAGTACGCGGTATGCGCTGCGCTGCGGCGAGGCGTTCCAGTTCGCGCAGCGCGACAAGCGCGTGACCGAGCGTCGCCGCTGCGTTGCCTTCGATGGATGGCAACGGCGCGATCTCCCCGATACTTTGCTCGTCGCCGCTGGCATAACCGAGCAACAGGCGTTCGATACCTTCGGCCCAACTGAATGCGCGGTAGTCGCCGGCACCGAATGCGATGCGCGTCGACGCGTCGAGTCCCCAACGGACGCCGGCTTCCATCAGCCAGTGGCGCAGGTCGTCGAGCGCATCGGCATCGAGTTCGAGGTGGCGCGACACTGCAGGCACTGCGAGAAGGTCGAGCACTTCGCTGACGCCCCAGCGCGAGGTCGGCAGGCCAAGCAGGTTGAGGAACACCTCGACGATCGGATGCTCGTCCTGCGCACGGCG
>JBDSFA010000408.1:0-4266 GCA_039919785.1 Dokdonella sp.
CCTGCTATCTTCGCGGCCCGCATGCCGACAGGTTCACGCCGTGATCACGCAGGACGAATTCAACGCGCTCGCCGCACAAGGGAATAATCGCGTTCCGATCGTGCGCGAGGTGCTGTCCGATCTGGACACGCCGCTGTCGGTCTACCTGAAGCTCGCCGACGGACCGTATTCCTATCTGTTTGAATCGGTCGAAGGCGGCGCAACCTGGGGTCGTCATTCGATCATTGGCCTGCCGTGCAAACGGGTGTACGTGCTGCGCGGAAACACCCTGACGATCGAGGATCTCGGTGAAGTCGTCGAGACGCGCGAACTCGCCGATCCGCTTGCCGAGATCGACAGGATCCGCGCGGCGTATCACGTGCCGCAGCTGCCCGATCTGCCGGCGTTCAGCGGCGGACTGGTGGGTCATTTCGGTTTCGAGACGATCGGCTGGATCGAGCCGCGCCTCGCGCGCAGCGACCTGCGCGACGAACTTGGCACGCCGGACGCGTTGCTGATGCTGTCCGAGGAAGTCGCGGTGTTCGACAATCTCAAGGGCCGGCTTTACCTGATCGTGCATGCCGATCCGGCACAGCCGCAGGCGTATGCGCGCGCGCGTCGGCGTCTGGATGAGCTCGCCTTCCGTCTGCGTCACTCCGGTTCCGGCTATCCGGACGTGCTCGATCCGAAGGCGCTGGAAGAAACCGATTTCGAATCCAGTTTCACGCGCGAGCAATACGAGGCGATGGTCGACAAGGCCAAGGAATACATCCGCGCCGGTGACATCTTCCAGGTGGTTCCGTCGCAGCGCCTGTCGGTGCCGTTCCATGCGCGCCCGGTCGATGTGTATCGCGCGCTGCGCGCGCTGAATCCGTCGCCGTACATGTATTTCCTCGATCTGGGCAAGACACAGATCGTCGGCTCTTCGCCAGAAATCCTCGTGCGGTTGAAGCACGGCAAGGTCGTTGTGCGGCCGATCGCGGGCACGCGTCCGCGTGGCAAGACGAATGAAGAAGATCTCGCACTCGAGCACGAGTTGCTTGCCGACGAGAAGGAGCGCGCCGAGCACCTGATGCTGATCGACCTTGGCCGCAACGACGTCGGTCGCGTCAGCAAGACTGGCAGCGTGCAGCTGACGGAAAGTTTCGTGATCGAACGCTACTCGCACGTGATGCACATCGTCAGTCAGGTCGAGGGCGACCTGCGCGACGGACTCACTTACATGGACGTGCTCAAGGCCACGTTTCCAGCCGGCACGGTCAGCGGCGCACCAAAGATCCGTGCGATCGAGATCATCCAGCAGCTGGAGCCGCACAAGCGCAATATCTACGCAGGCGCGATTGGCTACATAGGGTGGTGGGGCGACGCTGACACCGCGATCGCGATCCGCACCGCGGTAATTCAGGACGGCCGCCTATACGTCCAGGCCGGCGGTGGTGTCGTGTACGACTCCGACCCGGCCAAGGAATGGGAGGAGACGATGAACAAGGGCAGGGCGCTGTTCAGCGCGGTGGCGCAGGCGGCGAGCGGGCTCTAAGCCGCACCCTCAGCCACACGCCTTGGTTCGATTTCGCCCCAGCTCAATTGCGAGATTGCCGTCGCTCCAGTCCGGTTACTATCCAGTTTTCAAACATGAATTGCGGAATGCAACATGCTCCTGATGATCGACAACTACGACTCCTTCACCTTCAACCTCGTGCAGTATTTCGGCGAGTTGGGTGAAAGCGTGCGGGTGATCCGCAACGACGAGATGACGCTGTCCGCGTTGCGCGCATTGAATCCTTCGGCGATTGTGATCTCGCCGGGCCCCGGTACGCCAGACGACGCAGGCATTTCGCTGCAGGTGCTGGAAGAGCTCTGCAGCACGATTCCGATCTTCGGCGTGTGCCTGGGCCACCAGGCGATCGGCCAGGTGTTCGGCGGCAAGGTGGTGCGGGCGAAGCAGATCATGCACGGCAAGACGTCGCCGATTCACCACGATGGGCGTGGCGTATTTCGCGATTTGCCCAATCCGTTTGAAGCGACGCGCTACCACTCGTTGGTGGTCGAGCAATCTTCGTTGCCGCAATGCCTGGAAGTCTCGGCGTGGACGCAGCATGCGGATGGATCGATCGACGAGATCATGGGTTTGCGCCACAAGACATTGGCGGTCGAAGGCGTGCAGTTCCATCCGGAATCGATTCTGACCCAGCATGGTCACGACCTGCTGAGGAATTTCCTCTGTACAACGATACCGAAAGCCGCGTGATTTCGTTGCGGTCGCGAGTGTTCTTTCCCATCAAGCCGCGCGATTGAACGCGCCGGATTCAAGGTCTGGTCATGTCCATCACCCCGCTGGAAGCGTTGCAGAGAACCATCGAGCATCGCGAGATCTTTCACGATGAAATGGTCGATCTCATGCGCCAGATCATGCGCGGCGATGTGTCGCCGACGATGGTCGCGGCGCTGCTGACCGGATTGCGCGTGAAGAAGGAAACGATCGGCGAGATCGCCGGTGCTGCGCGCGTGATGCGCGAACTCGCGGCCGGCGTCGATGTGGGCGAGCAGGACAACTTCGTCGATATCGTCGGCACCGGGGGCGATGGCACACACAGCTTCAATATCTCGACAGCGGCGATGTTCGTTGCGGCCGCGGCTGGCGCCAAGGTCGCCAAGCACGGCAATCGTAGCGTGTCCTCGAAATCCGGCAGCGCCGACGTGCTCGAGGCGCTGGGCGCGAGGATCGATCTCGATGCCGGACAAGTCGCACGATGCTTCAAGCAATGCGGCATCGGCTTCATGTTTGCACCGAACCATCATCCCGCGATGAAAGTGGTCGCGCCGGTGCGGCGCGAGTTGGGTGTGCGTACGCTGTTCAATATTCTCGGTCCGCTGACCAATCCGGCCGGCGCATCGAGCATCCTCATGGGCGTGTTCCATGCGGACCTTGTCGGCATCCAGGTGCGCGTGCTGCATCAGCTCGGCGCGCGACGTGCGCTGGTGGTGTGGGGCCGCGACGGGATGGACGAGATTTCGCTTGGCGCCGCTACCAAGGTAGGCGAATTGCGCGATGGCGAAGTACGCGAATACGAGATCGAACCAGAGGATTTCGGCCTGGTGATGGCATCGAGCCGGAACTTGCGCGTCGCCAACGTCGAAGAATCGAAAAAACTGCTGCTGGAGGCGCTCGACAACACACCCGGCATCGCACGCGATATCGTGCTGCTCAATGCCGGCGCGGCTCTGTATGTGGCCGGCGTGGTCGATTCGATAGGCGACGGTGTCGCGCGCGCGCGCGCCGTGGTCGCCAGCGGCGCGGCCCTGGCGAAGATGGAAGAATTCGTCCGCGCCACGTGTGAAATCGCTGGCGGCTGAATCCTGTCTTCGCTGGAAGCGGCGTCAATCGCAATGATTGCCCTTCGCGGCTGACAGCACTTCGCCAAAACCCCGCACCTGTTTCCGAATCCAGGATCCCGCAAATGACCGACATTCTTCAACGTATCCTCGCGCGCAAGCTCGAGGAGATCACCGCACGCAGCCAACAGTTTTCGCTCGCGGAACTGTCAGCCCGCGTGGCCGATCTGCCACCGACGCGCGGATTCGCCGCGGCGATCGAGGCGAAGATCGAAGCTGGACTTCCCGCGGTGATCGCCGAAATCAAGAAGGCAAGTCCGTCGCAAGGTGTGATCCGTGCCGACTTCGATCCTGCCGCGATCGCAACGAGTTACGCCTCGGCAGGCGCCGCTTGCCTGTCGGTGTTGACCGATGCGGATTTTTTCCAGGGCAGCGAAGCGTATTTGCAGCAAGCGCGCAGTGCCTGCCAGCTACCGGTGTTGCGCAAGGATTTCACGATCGATGCGTACCAGGTGTACGAGGCGCGTGCGATCGGTGCCGACTGCATCCTGTTGATCGTCGCGGCGCTTGGCGATACCTCGTTGCTCGAACTTTCATTGCTTGCGGCGGACCTCGATCTCGATGTGCTGGTCGAAGTGCATGACGAAACCGAACTTGAACGCGCGCTGGATATTCCTGCGCCTTTGATCGGCATCAACAACCGCAACCTGCGCACATTCGAGACTTCGCTGGACACGACCCTGCAGCTGCGCAAGCGCGTCGGTAACGAGCGAGTGCTGGTCACCGAAAGCGGTATCCATACGCCGGCCGACGTGGCGCGTATGCGCGAAGCCGGCATTGGCGCGTTCCTGGTGGGCGAGGCGTTCATGCGCGCGCGCGATCCCGGAGCCGAATTGGCACGCCTGTTTTTTCCAGACTGACATGGATGCGCCGGTAGCGGGCGTCGCGTCGGAG
>JBDSFA010000371.1:0-3366 GCA_039919785.1 Dokdonella sp.
CGGCGCGCAGTTCCAGGATCGCGAGGATATTGTCGCTGACGCTGAGGCGCCGGAATACCGATGCTTCCTGCGGCAGATAGCCGACCCCGAGTCGTGCGCGCGCATGCATCGCGAGCGTGGTCACGTCGTGGTTGTCGATCTGGATGGTGCCGGCGTCGGCCGCGATCAGGCCGACCACCATGTAGAAGCAAGTGGTCTTGCCAGCGCCATTGGGACCGAGCAAACCGACGATCTCGCCCTGATTGAGCGTGAAGGCGAAGTCGCGCACGACGGCGCGACCACGGAAACTCTTGCGCAGACCCGACGCACTGAGCATCAGGGCGTGTCGCCTGCGCCGTCTTTTTTCGCGGGCATGTCCTTCGCGGCCTTGTCGGCGGCAGGTTTGTCCTTGGCCGGTGCAGCCTTCGTCTTCGGCTCAAACGTCATCGTGACCGGTTTGTGCGAGGTGGCGTCGGTACTTTCCATCTCGCCGGTATTCGTGTTGTAGGTCATGTGCTCACCCTTGAACGTGCCGCTGCCCTGCTGGACGACGGTGACGTTGCCGGTCAACACCGCGACGCTCGTGTCGGCGTCGTAGTCGATCTTGTCCGCATCCGCGGTGATCGTGCCGCCCTTGTCCTGCAGCTGCTGCATGCGCGCTTGCTGACCCACCAGCACGACACGCTGCACGCTGCTGGAAGAATCGCTGCCCTTGGTGGTGGTCGCATGCTGGTAGATCGTTGCCTCGGCGCCGTTCGCCTTCATCGAGCCCTGCGTGATCTGCACGTTGCCTTTGAGGTACGCCAAGCCGGGCGCCTTGTCGCCGCCCTGGGTGATCTTCGAATACGCAGCGGTCACGTTCATGGGTTTTTCGCGATCGCTGCTCAACGCGTGCGCGAGCGGCGCGGCGGCAAAGGTCGCGATGACGAGCGCGCCAAACACGCCTCGCGAAACCTGTCGACTACTTTGCGACATGGCGTGTTTCCCTGGGTTGCATGGTCGAATGGACATCCGAAAGTAGCTCCAGAACTTTGCTATTGAGATCGCCGCGCATGCCGATCCCGCTGAGTATAGAACCCGGTTGGGTGATCGTGGCGGGCGCCGCGGTTTCCATTTTCTTGTCCTTCGGCCACGTCATCAGGTCGCGGGTGACGACGTCGATCGGCTTGTCGCCTTCGCCACCCGCCTGGCGGTGCATCTCGACCTGACCCTGCAGCTTCATCACGGTGCCATCCTTGTTGACCCAGGCCGCATCCGATTTGCCTGTCCATGGATGACCGCTGCCATCGACAATGATGTAGTCGGGCGTCGTGACGAAAATCGATCCATCCTCGCCGCGGCGCGCAAGCGTCGGCCCGCTGACCTGGAAGGTGCGTTTGCCGGCCGAGTCGAGCGCGCTCATCGTGAAATCGGTGAGGGTGTAGTCCGACCGCGGCGGCCCGGCGAACGTCTGTTCATCCGGACGTTCGCGCGTGATCCAGAACACCAGTTCGCTGCCCAGCGCGACCAGCGCGAGCACGACGACGAGCACCCAGTAGCGGCGTTCCATGGCCAACGGTCAGCGCAGGAAGGCAGCGAGTTCGGCCTCGGCCTTGCCTTGTGCGGCGAGGATCAGGTCGCTGACTTCGCGCACTGCGCCCTCGCCACCGGCGAGTCGCGTCTGCCAATGCGCGCGTTCGCGCACCCACGCGTGCGCGTTCGCGACCGCAACCGACAATCCGACCATCTGCATTGGCGCGAGGTCGGGCAGGTCGTCACCGGTATAGGAAACCTGATCCGGGCTCAGCTTGAGCGCCTGCAGCAGCTGTTCGAGGCAGACGCGCTTGTCCTTCTGATCCTGGTAGACGTGTGCGACGCCGAGTTCGGCCATGCGTTCGGTAACGACGTGGCTCATGCGCGCGGTGATGATTGCGACCTCGATGCCATTCGTCAGCAGGCGTTTCAGGCCCATTCCGTCATGCACATTGAACGCTTTCAGCTCGTGGCCGTCCGCCGTGTACCAGAGCTTGCCATCGGTGAGCACGCCATCGACGTCGAACACCGCGAGCCTGATGCGCGCGGCGCGTTCGCGGATGTTGGGGGGGAGGTCGGTAGTGAGCATGGGAATGGGGAATGGGGAATGGGGAATCGTCAGAAGCAGGATCGCGGAAATCGAAACAGTTCACGCATCGAGCGTGTGCCTTTGCGATTCCCGATTCTCCATTCCCGATTCCCGGTCGTCAAACCACCCGCGCACGCAGCAGGTCGTGAATATTCAACGCGCCGACCACGCGCATGTTCGCGTCGACGACGAGCAGGGCGTGGATCTTGTGCGCCTCCATCAGCTGTGCGGCTTCGACAGCGAGCTTGTCGGCAGTGATCGTCTTCGGGTGCGCGGTCATCAGGCGAACGACCGGCGTCGTGCGCAGGTCGATGTCGTCGTCGTCGACTGCGCGGCGCAAATCGCCGTCGGTGAACACGCCGAGCAGATGCTGGTCTGCGTCGATGATCGCGGTCATGCCGAGGCCCTTCTGCGTCATCTCCACCAGCGCCGCGGTCAGCGAGACGTCTGGACGAACCGCAGGAATCCGCGCTTCGGTGTGCATGATGTCGCTGATCTTCAGCAGCAATTGCCGACCAAGGCTTCCGGCCGGGTGCGAGCGGGCGAAGTCTTCGTCGGTGAAACCGCGCGCTTCGAGCAGCGCGATTGCGAGCGCGTCGCCCATCACCAGTGCTGCGGTGGTCGATGAAGTCGGTGCGAGTCCGAGTGGGCAGGCTTCAGCTGGCACGCTGGTGTCCAGATGCACGTCGGCAAGGCGCGCGAGCGAGGAGCCGTTGTTGCCGCTCATCGCAATCAATGGAATGCCCTGGCGCTTGATCAGCGGGAGGATCGTGAGCAATTCGTCGGTCTCGCCGGAGTTGGACAACGCCAGCACGACGTCCTTCTGCGTGATCATGCCGAGGTCGCCATGGCTGGCCTCACCCGGATGCACGAAGAACGCCGGCGTGCCAGTCGACGCCAGTGTCGCTGCGATCTTGCGCGCGATGTGGCCAGACTTGCCCATACCCGAAACCACCACGCGACCGCCGCATTCGAACATCAGCTGACAGGCTCGCAGGAAGCTCGCATCGATGCGGTCGTGCAACGCCTCGATCGCGCGGGCTTCCGTCGCGATCACGGCCTGGGCGCTGCGCACGAGCGCGGTCGCATCGAGCAGTGGGTTGCTCAATGACCGCGTGGCGATGAGGATCTGGGCGTTCATGGGGACGTCCGGAATGGTCGCAAAGGCGTGGAAAGCATCGGAAATTCTGCGCTGAGCCAGGATTTTGAGTACCATGCGCCGCCTCATTGTAACTGCTTCGCCAGCGGGATTGGTCCCGCGGTCCGCGTTACAAGACGGCCCATGC
>JBDSFA010000031.1:0-13423 GCA_039919785.1 Dokdonella sp.
TATGGCGTCGAGCGCAATTTCGTCGAGACGGCGATCATTCCGTCGACCTGGCGCGAAGGTGGTGTCTCCCTGCTCGGCAGCACCGACTCCGGATTCAATTGGAATGTCGGTGTGACGACCAGTCAGAATCTCAACAACTGGGATCCGACCGACGCCGAGACGCGCGCGTCCCCGCTGGGTGCGATCCATCAGGAGCTGCAGCTGGCGAAGTCGCACGATCCGGCCGTCTATGTGACTGGAAACTGGCACGGGATTCCCGGCTTCACCGTCGGCGGCGGCCTCTTCACCAGCGGTGTCGGTCAGGGTCAGAAGGATTTCCTCGCCAAGGATGCGCGTGTGACGCTCGGTGAAGCACATGTGCGCTGGCAGCCGGGTCCGTTCGATTTGTCCGCCCTGTATGCGCGCGGACGCATCACCGACACCGAGGCGCTCAACCTGAGCTTCATCGGCAATCCGTATCCGGTGCCGAAGGCATTCTGGGGCGGCTACGTGCAAGGCGCGTGGCGCGTGTGGCAGAACGGCGATTCGTCGCTGGCGCCGTTCCTGCGCTATGAAGAATTCAACACGGCCGCCTCGTTTGCCGAGGTTCCGCTCGGGCTCGGTGTGCCCAGCGCCGAAACGGCACACGTTGCGACCGTTGGCGTGAACTACTATCTCACCCCGGAAGTCGTGTTCAAGATCGATTATCAGCATTTCAATCATGCCGATGAAGACTTGGACTACGGCAATCGCTTCGATCTCGGCGTGGGTTACCAATTCTGACCATGAAGAAAATGCCGCTTGCGCGCTGGTTGTTGCCGGTCGGCCTGGTTGCGGTACCGGCCTTCCATGCCGCATACGCGACGCAGTACATGAGCGTCGCCGAAGCGCAGAAGGCCGCGTTCGTCGATGCCGGTGAATTTCGCGAACGACCGCCGATCGACGCCGCTACCGCAACGGCGCTCGGTGCGCCGGGCTGGTCGCCGCAGGTGTTCGAGGCGCGTGCGTCGGACCAGCGGCTGGGCTGGCTCATCGTCGATCGCGTGATCGGCAAGGCCGAATTGATCACCTACGCGCTGGCGCTCGATGCCGCCGGCACGGTGAAGTCGCTCGAGATTCTCGACTACCGGGAGACCCACGGCGGCGAGATCCGCATTGCCGCGTGGCGCAAGCAATTCGTCGGCAAGAATGTGCAGTCACCGGTGCATCTGGATCAGGACATCAAGAACATTTCCGGCGCGACGCTGTCGTCGCGACACGTCACCGAAGGCGTTCACAGACTCTTGCACCTATACCAAACCACGCTGAGCACGAGCGGATGAACGCGAAGCGCAGCATCCGTCGTTCACGGCCCTGGCTCGGCACCTTCGTCGACATTCGCGTCGAGGGACTCGCGGACGACGTGGCGATACCGGCGATCGAAGCCGCGTTTGCCGAAGTCGCCGCGGTGCATCGACTGATGAGTTTCCACGAAACGAGCAGTGATCTTTCCCGGTTGCATCGCGACGCGGTTCGCAAGCCGGTAACGGTCGATGCGCGCACCTACGAGGTGCTGCAGGCCGCGCTGCGGTTCGCCGTAGAGTCGCAGGGCTGTTTCGATCCAACGATCGCTGCGCGACTGGTCGAATGGAAGCGTCTGCCGCGCCCGCTCGATGCAGCGTCTGCGGATCCGCTCGCGAACTGGCGCGATATCGAATTGCTCGGTGACGCACGCGTGCGCTTCAAGCGGGCGCTGTGGCTCGACCTCGGCGGTATCGCCAAGGGCTATGCGGTCGATCGCGCGCTGGCGCTTCTGCAGGCAACGGGTGCGTCCACGGCATGCGTCAATGCCGGCGGCGATCTGCGTCGGTTCGGTGCGGCGTCGGAGCGGATCGAGTTGCGTCTTTCAGCAGCGGTCGGGCAGGCGGCAGCGGTTGTCGAACTTGGCGATGCGGCGCTCGCCAGCAGTGTCGTCGACGCACAGCGCGATGACGTCGCGCAACGCATGCGCTCCACCCACATCAACGCACGCGATGGGCGCTCGGTGCGTGCGCGTCGCGCCGTCAGCGTGGTTGCCGAGAGCTGTCTCGTTGCCGATGCCTTGAGCAAGGTTGTACTGGCCGATGCACGCATCGGCAAGCGCATGCTGCGCCGATATGCGGCCAGTGCATTCCTTGTCGATGGTGCGCGGGGCGGACGTCTGCTCGACGTCGCATGAAGCATCGTCGCTTTCATCCGCCTGTTCACCCCGCTTCGGGGCGCGCGCGTTTGTCGCAACGACGCGAAGCGCTGGTCTACATCATCCTGGGTGTGTTGTGGGCGAGTGGGATCGGCTGGCTCGTGTTTCACTACTTTCTTTACCAGACCACAGAATTCGGTCTGTTGCCGCATCCGCTCGAAACCTGGTGGTTGCGCCTGCATGGCGCGGCGGCGTTCGCGACGTTGTGGCTGATCGGCTTGCTTTGGGCGATCCATCTGGTGCCTGCATGGAAGGCGCGGCGGCGGACCAGTGGGATCGTGCTCGGCGTGCTGCTCGCTGTGCTCGTGTTGAGTGGGTACCTCCTGTACTACGCGAGCGGCGATGACGCACGAGTTGCCATCGCGCTGCTGCATTGGATCATCGGCGCTGCGCTTCCGCTGGCCGTGTTGCCGCATGTATTGCGCGGTCGCCATGCTCGCATCGCCCACGACGAAGTGACGGGATCGCGCTAGACCGAATCCGCCCCGTCATCAGGCGCGTTGGGATTTAATCGCGAATGAGCCTGCGGAGTCAGCACACGCGTTCCTGCGCGAAGTCGGTGCGCTGATGTGCGCACGCGCGAACAGTGCTGATCCGGCGGCTTAGCCAGCTGTCGCCGCGAATTTGACCAGCACGAGTTCACCGCCGCCGTCGAGCACGACGCGCACGCCGCCCTCGCGGAAGTCGATCAGCAACGAGCTACCGGTTTCGAGTGCGAACGTCTGTTCGCCGCAGCGCGCCTGCGCATGGCCGCTGAACACGTGAACGACCCATTCCGTGTCCGCTTCCGGAAAAATCACCATCGCACCCACCAGAGGTCGCGCGATAACTTCGGCGCGCACCGCATCGCGACGCGCCATCACGTTGAAATCGCGCGTTGGTCCCGCAAGCAGGCGACAGTGGACCTTCGACTCGCCGTTGAAATGCGCGCATTCGAATCGCCGCGTCATTCGTCGCGGCTCGGCATCGTCGATATCGAGTTCGATGCCGTTACCTTGGAGCAACAGCAGGTCGCGAGCGATGCCGGGAAAATTCGAAAAAGGCCCGTCGCTCTCGATGTCGGCAATGCTGATGCGCCAGCGAAAGTCGTCGCTGCCGCCATCCTCGCTGCGTGCAATCTCGGTCGTCCAGCCGCCGTCATTCTTCCAGCGGGTGCGATGGATGTCTGTCGCTGCGATCAGATGGATCGCGCGCGAAATCCTGGCGGGAATTTGCACGGTTTGCGGCACTCCAGCGCGATCAGAGGTCGATTGGCGATGAATGATAAGCGCAGGCCAGGAGCCTGCACACGCTCGCGCACGCAATCGATAGCAGTCCCGGCTGGCGGCGGCGCGATCTGCGTGAATGGCTACGGCTGGATGGCAGGCTCGGGGCGCGAGTAGATATAGACCAGTGTTGCATGACCAAAAAAATCGATCGTCGTCGCCTGGCGCGCGCCGAGACGGCGTGCGACGCGTTCCGAAGCACTGTTTTCGGCGCGAATCAGGCTGATCGCGTGGGGTGCATGGAGTTTGCTGAATGCGAAGTCGCGCGCAGCGCGCGCAGCTTCGGTCGCGTAGCCATGACCGCGCTGTCCCGGCATCAACATCCAGCCCAGTTCGAGGTCGGGCCAGCCTTCGGGGTGATGCAAGCCGACGCGACCGACGAATTCGCCGCTGTCCTTGAGCTCGACTGCCCACATGCCATAGCCACGCAAGGCCCAGTGTCCGAGCAGCATCGCCATCGACCGCCACGCGTTCATGCGATCGAGGGGTTCGCCGTCGCCGACAAAGCGCGTGCTGCTTTCGTCGGCGAGCATTGAGGCATAGGCCTCGAAATGGCGGTCGCCGAGCGAGGTCAGGCGCAGCCGTGCGGTTTCGATTTGCGGAATTTCGATCATCGATGGAGGGAGTCAGGCGAGTAGCGCGGCCAGCGCGGTCGTTGACGCGCGCAAGCTTTCCTTCCATGTGAAGCCGGTGATGGGGTCGCCACTGATCGAGTCACGGAAGTCCTCTTCCTGACCCGGGGCAAGCAAATGTCGATAGTCGACAGTGATTTCGGTACCGGGAACGAGGTCGCTCGCGGCGAACACGAAGCCCAGATGCCAAAGCGCGCTCGGCGCGAATGCGTGATTGATATAGCACTCGTCCGGCCACTCCGGCGTGACCGTGTAGCGATCCTCGAACCAGCGTACCGTCGCGGGCAGGAGTTTGTCCGCATCCGGCAGTCCAAGAATGTCCTCGAAGGTGTAGACGCGCGGAATCGCGTCCGGCGCGGTGATCAGGCGCCCGCGCGCGAGCGGCTCGTCGAGGAACAAGCCTTGCCCTGCGCCCGCAATCAAGGACGGGCCGATATGGTATTGGGGGAGGATCATGCGTATGAACCGCCTGCGGCGGGCGGCGAGTCTAGCACGCTTGATCCGCACTACCCGTCGCGCCGGCGCCGGACAGACGAGTGCATGCAAACGCCGTGGCTGGGACGATGCGGCGCGCACGCAAAGCCAGCGGGCTCGGTGTCGGGCTGAGCCGATGTCGCAAAGCCGGCGTCTGCGACGAGGCGGACCACGCAACGGCGCGCCCTCGACCCATCTACACAAGAAAGCTATTTTGCCGCGAGCGGCTTCCCGGCACCCGCCGGCGCCCCGCCTTCGACCTTTGCCTCGACGATGACAATGGCATCGCGGTTTGCGGCAATCGTCTTCTCACCGATGCCCTTGACCTTGGCAAGTTCGTCGACGGTCTTGAACGGGCCATTCGTGCTGCGATACGCCACGATGGCTTCGGCCTTGACCAGGCCGATACCGTTCAGCGTTTCGGCCAGCGTCTTTGCATCGGCACTGTTGATATCGACCTGGGCGGCGGCGAGCGTCGGCAGTGCCAGCGCGAGGAAGAAAATCAGGAAAAATCGGCGGATCGTGTTCATGGAGCGGCGGCTTTCTTCGACTCGGGCGCGGTATCGCGCGAAGGGTGAAAGTCTAGGTTGGGCGCGGCGTTGCGGGCAGTGTCGAGGGTCACAATGCTGCGTAGGAGCCATGCGCTGCTGCAGGTAGGAAATTTCCTACACGTTCGATCCGGCTTGCTGCAGGAGTAGAATTTCTCCTCTTTGCCAATGGCGGATACTCATGGATTCTAAAGCGCTCAATGGTTTCGTCGGCGGTTTGTGGGATGGAGAAATCGTTCCGCAGCTGACCGAATACATCAAGATTCCGAACAAGTCGCCAATGTTCGACGCGCAGTGGGCCGAGCATGGCTACATGGATCAGGCGGTCGCGCTGATGGAAGCGTGGGCGAGAAGGCAGCCCATCAGCGGCATGCAGCTCGAAGTGGTGCGCCTGGCGGGTCGCACACCGCTGATCTTCATTGAAATTCCGGGTACCGATACGGCGAGCAGCGACACCGTGCTGCTGTACGGTCATCTCGACAAGCAACCGGAAATGACCGGTTGGTCAGCGCATCTGGGTCCGTGGAAGCCGGTGCTCGAGGGCGACAAGCTGTACGGTCGCGGCGGTGCCGACGACGGCTACGCGATCTTCGGCTCGCTTGCCGCGATCATGGCCTTGCAGGCGCAGAAGATTCCGCACGCGCGCTGCGTCGTCATGATCGAAGCCTGCGAAGAATCGGGTAGCTACGATCTGCCGTACTACGTCGACCATCTCGCCGCGCGCATCGGCAAGCCGTCTCTGATCGTCTGTCTCGATTCTGGCTGCGGCAACTACGACCAGCTCTGGCTGACCACGTCGTTGCGCGGCCTTACTGGCGGCAACCTCACGGTCAAGGTGCTGGAAGAAGGCGTTCATTCTGGCGATGCGTCCGGTGTTGTCGCATCGAGTTTCCGCATCCTGCGTCAGGTGTTGTCGCGGCTGGAAGATGAAGTCAGCGGCAGGATCCTGCCGCAGGAACTGCACGTCGAGATTCCGGCGCAGCGTGTCACGCAGGCGAAGCGTACGGCGGAAATTCTCGGCGACGCGGTGTACTCGAAATTCCCGCTCGTCAGCGGCATGCAGCCGATGAACACGGAACTTGCCGAGCTGGTATTGAATCGCACCTGGCGTCCCGCGCTGTCGGTTACCGGCGTGGGCGGTCTGCCGGGTCTGGACTCCGCCGGCAACGTGTTGCGTCCATACACATCGGTGAAACTTTCATTGCGCGTGCCGCCGACGTTGAATGCGACGAAAAGCGGCGAATTCCTGAAGCGGCTGCTCGAAACCAATCCGCCCTATGGCGCGAAGGTCACGTTCGACGTCGAGAAAGCCGGCAGCGGCTGGGAAGCGCCGGCGCTCGCGTCATGGCTCGAACACTCGGTCGAGGCTGCGTCGCAAGCGTTCTTCGGCGCGCCCGTCGCCTACAACGGCGAAGGCGGCTCGATTCCGTTCATGGGCATGCTTGGCGAGAAGTTTCCCGGTGCGCAGTTCCTGATCACCGGCGTGCTCGGTCCGCACTCGAATGCGCACGGTCCGAACGAGTTTCTGCATATCCCGACCGGCAAGCGCATGTCGATGTGCGTTGCGCAGGTGATCTCGGATCACTACGTCGCCAGTGGCAAGGGGCTGACCCAAGGCGTTGCCGCTTCGCAGGCCCACAGCGTGAAGGGGGGCGACGGCTGCTGCGATTGAGGTTGGAGACGCCGTTAGGGAGAAGGCGCATGATGCGCCGAAAATGCACCTGAAGGTTTTTGCCAAAATGCTCGTCCGGGTTGCTTTCGATCGTCGCGAACTGAGTTTGTTGGTGAACGCAGACCTGCGGGCGGGAGCTGCATTTACGCGTTGACCAGGTCACAGCGCGTTGTATGGAGCGCGGGTATTTCCATTGTCGGTTCAGGAGTTCACTGTGCGTCGACTCAGCATTGTTTTCTCAGGCGTCTTTTCCTTTCTCGCTTCCTTCGGCGCCCATGCAGCCGGCGGCCCTTTCGGTATTGACCACCGCGTGGCCTATGACAACAGCGGCATCTGGAAGCGCAGCTATCAAACTGATCTGGCGGCCGGCACGGCGCTGTTCGTGCTTGGCGGGGCATTGTGGGAAGGTGATGAAAGCAAGTTCGGCGATACGCTTTGGCGTTCGCTCGATGCGATGGCACTGACGGCCGGCACGACCGAGGTCGCGAAATTCGCGTTCTCGCGCGAACGACCTTCGCAAACCAGCGATCCGAACCAGTTCTTCACAGGCCACGGCAACCAAAGTTTCCCAAGCGGCGAAGTTGCCGAGATTTCAAGTGTGGTAACGCCTTTTATCCTTGCCTACGGCGAAGATCACCCGGCGGTATACGGATTGGCTCTGCTACCGATTTACGACGCCATCGCTCGCGTCAAAGTGCGCGGCCACTGGCAAAGTGATGTCCTGATCGGTGGTGCGATCGGCGTGGGCTTCGGATGGTATTCATCTCACCGCGACCACCCCTTGATCCTTTCGGTGCTGCCCGGCGGATTCATGGTCGGCATCCGCAAGCAGTTCTGACTGCCGTTGCGTCGTTCCGCCAATCATTGAGGCTTGGACTCTCAAGCCGCGGATCGTATCGGAATCTAGGCACGCTCCTGGCGTTGCGTTTCACGGGCGATCGGAGACGGATTGCCTTTGATCGAAATCAAGCGAAAGTATCGTGCCTGCATCCGCTCCCGCAGGCAGGCGTTGCCCGAGTTTGCCCTGCGGATGCCCGCATTCGGCCCGATTCCTGCGCTAGCCTGCAGCGCATGGAGGCCTTGATGACCACGATCCGCACAGCGCGCAGCTACGACGCCCCGGCCATCGCCGCTCTTTGCGGTGAATTGGGTTATCCGAGTACGCGACAGCAGATGGTCAAGCGCCTTGCTGCGATCGACGGGAATGCTGATTGCCGGGTGTTCGTTGCCGAGGATGCCGAGGGATGCGTGATCGCCTGGTTGCAGGTCGCGCTCGCTGCCCAGTTGTGCGACGACGCATGCGCGGAAGTCACCGGTCTCGTCGTGGCGCAACCCATGCGAGGACAAGGCATCGGCGGCCAACTGCTCGTCGAGGCGGAAGCGTGGGCGCGTACGCGCGGCGCGCAGCAGATTCGCGTGCGCAGCCGACAGGAACGCGAACTTGCGCATCAGTTCTACGAACGCGCCGGCTATGCGCGAACCAAGACCCAGCTGGTTTTCGGCAAGCCACTGGCGTAGTGCAGCAGCGCGCGCCGGCCTATGACTACTGCGGTCGCTGCTTCAACCCGCTTTTCCACGCATACACTGCCGCTTGCGTGCGATCGCTGACGTTGAGCTTGCTGAGCACGTTGCTGACATGGGTCTTCACCGTCTTTTCGCCGATGCCCAGACGTTCGGCGATCTGCATGTTGCTCAAACCCTCCGCCATCAAGGTCAACACTTCGCGTTCGCGTGTGCTCAAGGATTGAAGCGCTTCGCTGCCGGGCTCGGCGCCGCGGCGTAGTGCTTCCATGATTTTTGCGGCAACGCGCGGGTGCAATACGGCTTCGCCGCGCGCGGCCTTGCGCAAGGTGTCCGCGAGCGCATCGGCATCGATGTCCTTGAGCAGGCAGGACAGTGCGCCGGCCTGCACCGCAGCCACGATCTGCTGTGCGTCCTCGAACGAGGTCAGCAGCACCACCTGGGTTTGCGGGCTAGCCGCTCGAATCGCGCGCGTCGCCTCGATGCCACCGCCCGGCATGACCAGATCGACCAAGGCCACATGCGGACGATGCTCGGCGCATAGCGCGATCGCGCTGGCGGCGTCTTCGGCTTCGCCGACAATCTCCAAGTCCGCATGGGTTTCGAGGAACCCTCGGATGCCTTGACGTACGAGCACATGGTCGTCGGCGATGACAATGCGGATCGCGGACGTTGATGGGGCAGCAGTCATTCGGAAACCTCGGCGAGAAAGCTGACAGTGACACGTGTCCCGCGATCGGGGGACGCATCGAGTTCGAAGCGGCCGCCAGGAAGCGCTTGTGCGCGTTCGCGCATATTGCGCAGACCCATCCCGGACGCAGGCTCATCCGGTGTTCCCTGCCCATTATCTGCGATGGCGAGACATACGCGTTCCGCCTCGCGACGGAGCGAGATGTCGACCCTGTTTGCGCCGCTGTGGCGCAGCACGTTCGACAAGGCCTCGTCAACAATGCGCAGCAACGAATCCTCGAACGCCGTCGCAAGAGCCGGAACGTCTGCCAAGTCGAAGGCCAACGCCATGCCGCTGGTGTGCGACCACTCGGTCGCACGCGTGCGCAGCCGTTCGGCTAGCGGTAGTTCTGCGTCCGACGCGTGCATTTCGTCGAGGATCTGCACGAGCTCCTGCTGGATCTGCTGGGTCAGGCGTTGCGCCTGTTCAAGTCGCTTGGCGCCCGGCGTGTCGCCAAGCACACGCCGTGCGGTCGCCAACTGCATGTTCAGCGCGAACGCTTTCTGCTTGACCGTGTCGTGCAGATCACGTGCAAGGCGCTGGCGTTCGGCCAGGGTCGCCAGTTGCGCGCGCGAGCGCAACAGGCCTTTGAGGTCCAGTGCCATGCGATCGAGCAGGGCGGAAAGGCCGCCGAGTTCGTCGCGCGACGGGTCGGCGATGCGATCAGAGAAGTCGCCCCTGCTCCATGCGGTCGCGGCGCGCGCGATGCGGTTGAGCCGGCGCGTGACCCAACCGGCCAGAAAGATCGATGAGGCAAGGCCGAATACGACGAGAAAGCCGAGCACGGTGGGCGATTCGAAACTGGATTCGAGCAGCAGGTGGCGCCATGGCAGCGGTAGCCGCAGCTCCACGAACAGCAAGCCAGCCACGGCGCCGGATGGATTGTGAAAAGGAACGATCGTGCGCCGGATGCGGTACGGACTGTCGCTGCCCGACAGCGCCATCGCATTTGCGCCCTCCGCATGGGCGATTTCCTCCGAGCTTGGCAATTGCGGTATCCAATGCTCGTCTCTGTGCGACTGGGCGAGAACGCGGCCGTCCGGTGTCAGCACGACGGACGCGATGGGCGCATCGGCCAGTTCAATCAGCACATAGGATTCATCCGGCGTCAAACCGCCGCGCGGCTGTTGCAGGCGCAATACCCAGGCATCGAGCCAGATCTGCAGGCTGGTGGTGTCGGTGGCGTTTGCCTGCAGGTGCGGCCATTGCACCGCGAGTTCCGCCGCGCCCTTTTCGCTCGCGCGATCCAGGCTGCCGGCCGCGATCCCACTCATGAACTGATGGACTTCATGAATCAATATCGTCGACTCAACCAGGACCAAGGTTGGCAACGAGAGCAGCACGTAGAACAAGGCAAGCTTGAACACGAGACCGCGCAATTGCGGACGCAGAAGAGTCATTGACGACCAGCGAGTGGATAGAGCGACAAGCATACCTGTCGTTGGTATAGGGATCCGATGCCGCGACTCATCCTCCAGAACGACTGCAATTCAGCCGTTGGGCCGTTATGCAAGGCGGAGCCAGCGCCTAGGCTATCCAATTAGAAATTCGTTAAACCTTCCGTCCTGCCCCAGGGGAAATATCATGACATCCCGTTCGTCGCTCTCGCTCGCGATCCGCGTTGCGCTCACCGTTTCCCTGTGCACCGTCGCCGCCCTCGCGCGTGCGGACGATTCGCAAACGCTGGAGCCGGTGGAGGTCACGACCTCGAAGATTCCGGTCGCACTGAGCGATGTAGCGGCGAATGTCAGGGTGGTCAGTGGCGATGAGTTGCGTGCGCGTGGGGCGACCGATCTGCGCACCGCGTTGTCGCTGGTCGCAGGCGTCGATATTGCGCCAGGCGGCGACGGCGGTCCGGCTTCATCGGTGCCGGCCTTGTGGGGCCTGCGCGAGTTCGACGCGTTCCTGCTCGTCGTCGACGGCATTCCGTCGGGCGGGGCGTTTACGCCGGCGCTGGCCACATTGAACATCGCCAACGTCGAACGTATCGAAGTTCTCAAGGGTGCTGCACCGGTCAGTTACGGCGCGACCAGTTTCGTCGGCGTGATCCAGGTCATTCACTACGCTGCAGGTCAGGGACCGGGGCGGTTCGAGGCCGGCATCGGCAGCCGTGGCAGCGCGCATATCGCTGCCGCGATTCCGTTGTCGGACGCAAATGCACCGTGGCGCCAATCGCTCTTGCTCGATGCGGACAAGAATGAACTCAAGGCCGATCGCGCAGGCTGGGATCGCGCGCATCTTCTCTATCGTGGCGCCGGCGAGCTGGGTGCGGGCCAGTTCTCGGTCGATGCGAATTTCACGCAATTGAATCAGGATCCGACCAGCCCGCATCCGCGCGAGAACGGCGTGCTCACCGCTCGCGTGCCGCTCGATGCAAACGACAATCCGCGCGGCGCGATGCAGGACGAGGACCGTGGCCAGATCGCACTCGGCTATATGTTGCCGACAAGCCTCGGCGACTGGAGCACGCGGCTTGCCTATTCGCGCAGCAACGCGGAGAACGTACGCGGCTTCCTGCGTCCGGATTTCGCCGACGACGGCGTGACCCCTAACGCCGACGGTTTCCATCAGCACGTACATCGCACCGAGGTTTACTTCGACAGCCATATCGCGACGCCGCTGAACGACCACTCGACCTTGGTCTGGGGTGTCGACCATTTGTACGGCAAAGGTAATCAGGAGAGCGACAACTTCGAATACGCCGTGCTGCCGGACGGCACAAATGCCCCGGACTGGAAGCCTCTGCATATCGACGAAGCGGTCAGCCTGCACGACAAACGCAACTTCAGCGGCATCTATGCGGATCTCGAATACGCGCTGACTGATGCCTGGCGTATCGAAGCCGGGTTGCGTTTCAACCATACGAGCGAATCGACGCGAGGCCTCGGTACCGACCTGACGGGCAGCACACCGGATGTGTTCGTCGACGGTATCGACCATCGCAGCGATAGCCGCTGGGCCGGCGCGCTCGGCACCAGCTATCGATTCTGGCAGGACGGTAGCGACTATCTCACTGCGTATGCGAATTATCGCAACACGTTCAAGCCGGCGGTCGTTGATTTTGGACCGGAGCCTCAATTTGCCATCCTGCAGCCCGAGGCGGCGAAGAGCGGCGAGATCGGCATGAAGGGACGTCACCTCGACGGTCGTTTCGAGTGGGATCTGTCAGTGTTCCGCATGGATTTCCGCAACCTCGTCGTGCATCAGGACATCGGCGGCCTGCCCGGGCTAACCAACGCCGGCAACGAACAATTCAAGGGCGCCGAAATGGAAGCGAGCTGGAATCTCATGCAAGGGCTCAGCGTCGTCGGTACCTACGCCTATCACGACGCGCGTTTCGCCAATTACGTGCAGGATTTCGACGGCACGCCAACCCAGCTCGACGGCAAACTGCTGGAATTGTCGCCGCAGCATGTCGCCAGCGTCGGCCTGATGTATGCGCAGCCGCAGGGTTTTAGCGCGCACATCGCCGCCAACTACGTCGGCAAGCGCTGGCTCAACAAGCGCAATACCGCCATCGCCGACTCATACACCACGTTCGATGCTGGGGTCGGCTATGCCTTCGATCGTTGGGAATTGCGCGTGGACGGCTATAACCTGTCCGATCGCCGCGATCCGGTTTCGGAAAGCGAGCTGGGCGATGCGCAGTACTACCGGATGCAGGCGCGTTCGTACTGGCTGAGCGCGAGTTTCGCGTTCGGCGCGCACTGACGGCCAGCGGCGCTGCGAGCGTAGACACATCGTTCGCAGCGAATACCAGACACAGGCGATCACTGGTCGCCTGGGAGCGGTGTCGCGTCGTCGTCCGCGACAGATTTCGCGCCACGGAGAAATCGGTTTCCATGCGAATGAGTTGCGATGAACGCCGATATCTCTTTACTCGAAACCGTTCTTGAAGATCGTGTCGCTGAAATATATGTCGCTCGCGACCCGACCCGCGGAACCGCTTTGCGCGCCGCCACTCGTCGCGCCCGTGGCCTGCAGATAGAAAAGCGCGGCATGCACGTTGTAGGGTGCAGTCACCTGCCAACCGTTACTGATGCGTGTCATCGGGCCAAACGCCGTGAAATTCACGCCATTGGTGGAGTGCATGAGGGTTGGTGGTTGCGCAAGTTCGGGGCCGTCGCCAGTGCGCGTCCAGGTGACTACGACAGTCGCTCCGGACGGCTGCCCCGTGAACCGGCAGGTCGCCGGATCGCCGGTCACCACGCGGGCCATGAATTGCCGTGCCTGGCCGCTCGCCAACGAGAAATTGCCGGCAGCGAGAACTTTGCCATCGGCCTGTGCGGCAAGACCGAAAATGGAGCCGTTCGGATTGTTTGCATCGAGACTGAAAGACGGATCGGCGAAGGTGCTGTCGAGCGAGCCATCGGCGTTCAGGCGT
>JBDSFA010000340.1:0-2121 GCA_039919785.1 Dokdonella sp.
GCTCGAACGCGCGTTCGAGCTCGATGCGGAGCAGCGCGATATGTTCCTCGATGCCGAGTGCGGCGACGATCAGGCGATGCGCGATGAACTGCGCGCGTTGATCGCGGCAGACGATGCGGCCAGCGATTTCCTCGCGCCCCTGGCGATGCCGACACCCGATCGCAGCGGCGAACGTGTCGGGCCGTGGCGCCTGTTGCATGAGCTCGGTCGCGGCGGCATGGGCACGGTCTATCTGGCCGAACGCGCGGATGCGCTGTACGACAAACGCGTCGCGCTGAAGTTGCTGCGCTTCGATGCGGGGGATCTGCGCGAGCGGTTCGCCAATGAGCGACACATCCTGGCGACACTCGAGCATCCCAATATCGCGCGCCTGCTAGACGCTGGCAGCGACGAGCGCGGCGCACCCTATGTCGCGCTCGAATACGTCGAAGGCAAACCCATCACGCAGTGGTGCGATTCGCATGCAATGACGGTGCGTGCACGCGTCATGCTTTTCCTCAAGGTTCTCGATGCGGTGCAGGCGGCGCACGGGCACCTCGTCGTGCATCGGGATATCAAGCCCGCGAACATCCTGGTCGATACGCAGGGCGAGCCGAAACTGCTCGACTTCGGTATCGCCAAGCTGCTCGATGTCGGCCAACGCGGACTCACGCTGACCGGGTTCGCGCCACTGACGCCTGACTATGCGAGTCCCGAACAGGTGCGTGGCGATGTGATCGGCACGTCGAGTGACCTCTATTCGCTCGGCGTTCTGCTGTACGAACTGGTCACCGGCAAGCGGCCGTATTCGATCGTTTCGAATGCGCCATCGGATATCGCGCGCGTGGTCGAGACGTCGCAGCCGCGCCGCCCAAGCAGCCTGGTGCCGCGTGGGCGCAGGATCGACCGCGATCTCGATCACGTGATCCTCAAGGCGATGGCGAAGCAGGCACGCGATCGCTACGCCTCCTGCGCACAATTCGCCGACGATCTGCGTCGCCATCTCGGTGGCGAGCCGGTGCTGGCAGTGCATGCCGGCTGGCGCTACCGCGCGCGCAAGTTCGTGCTGCGCCATCGCGTCGGCGTCATGCTGGTGACACTGGTCGCCGCGATGCTGGTCGGCAGCGCCTTGGTCGCGTTGACGCAGGCACGCCAAGCGCGCGAGCAGGCGCGACTTGCGCGCGCGGAACGCGACAAGGCCGAACGCGTGAATGCGTTTTTGCAGCATATGCTGGCCTCCGCCGATCCGGCCGATCTCGGACGCAACGTGACCGTGGTCGAGGTGCTCGGTCGCGCCGAAGGGCAGGCTGAGCGCGAACTCGCGGCGGAACCTTCGATTCTCGCAGCGACTGAATTGACTCTGGCGAAAACGCACGCGGCACTCGGTGACGTGGACCAGGCGGTACACAGCGGCGAACTCGCGCTTGCGGCCGCCCAACGTTCAGGGCAACCGCGCAATGTGATCGACGCGCGACTCACGCTGGGTGCGGCGCTCGTCGCGCGAGGTGATTTTGCTGCTGCAGGCGAGTTCCTGGACGCGGCGCGTCAGCAATCAGTGGCAGAGGGCACGCCGCTGCAACGCGGCGACAGCGCCAATCAACTCGGGCTACTCGAAGATGCGCGCGGCGACGCGGCGGCGGCGCAGCGCTGGCTCGAAACGGCGCTGGCAGAATTGCCTGACGATTCGATCGACGCACGCGCCGAGGCCATGAACGATCTGGCGCTGATCAAGGGAACGCGCAGCGATTTTGCCGGCGCGCTCGTTTTGCAGCGACAGGCAGTCGATACGTTACGGCGCGTGTATCCGAAAGGAAATCCGTTGCTCGCGCAGGCGCTCAGCAATCTCGCGGTGTCGCTTGACGACAATCGTCAACGCGATGCGGCGGCGGCCACTTACGAGGAGGCCTTGCAGATGCGTGTCGCCCTGCTCGGCGAAAATCATCCGGGCGTCGCCTCCACGCTCGCGTCGATGACGTATCACGATGTTGTGCGCAAGGATGTTGCCTCTGCGCTCGAACACGGTGCGCGCGCATGGGCGATCGCACAGAAGCTGCCGCAGGATCATCCTGTTGTCGGTTATGCAGCGAACGTCTATTCGCAGGCGCTGCTGCTGGCAGGGAAACCGCACGAGGCTATTCCCTT
>JBDSFA010000347.1:0-2340 GCA_039919785.1 Dokdonella sp.
TCAGTTGCTCGGGCGCAGCGTAGTCGGGCGTGAACGGCGCGATGGTGTTATCGGCATTCTGTGGCGAAGCGGTCGCATCGAGCAGCTTGGCGATGCCGAAATCGAGCAGTTTCACGTTGCCGTCGGCGTCGACCAGGATGTTGGCCGGCTTCAGGTCGCGATGGATCACCAGATTGCGATGCGCGAACGCGACCGCATCGCAGACTTGCGCAAACAGCGCGAGGCGTTCACGCAGTGACGCATGACGCGCACGACAATAGTCGGTGAGTGACTGACCTTCGACGTATTCCATCACCGTGTAGGGACGGCCATCCTGCGCGACGCCGCCATCGAGGAGGCGCGCAATGCCCGGGTGTTCAAGGCGAGCCAAGATCCGGCGCTCGGCGTGGAAGCGTTCCATTTGGCCGGCGGCTTCGTAACGCAGCAGCTTCAGCGCTGCGCGCTGCTCGAATGTCGCATCGGCGCGGCTCGCAGCGTAGACCTCTCCCATGCCGCCGCGGCCGACGATCTTGTCGATGCGCCAGGCGCCGAGGCTTGTCCCAGCAGCGAGTGAGGGATTCAGGGGCGGAGTTTCCGCAGCATGCGGCGCGACGTCGAGCACACCCGGTGCATCGTGTGCGCGCAGCAACTGATCGATCTCCCGGCGCAGCTCGGCATCGTTGCTGCAGGCGCGGTCCAGGAACGCGGAGCGCGCATTCTCCGGCATGTCCAGTGCATCGGCGAAGATCTGCTCCAGGCGATTCCAACGTTCACGTTGCACAGATGATCTCCCGGCGTGCAGGGTCGCGCGGGCGATTGTGCACCCGCTCGCGGCGCTGTGAATATCTGGAGGTTCGCTGCGCCCCGGGGCCACGATCGCTTCAGCGGCCGATCCGACAACCGTCCTAATCTTCGAGTGCGCGCAAATCAGGCGATAGCGGCACGTTCGGATGCATGCGTCGGAACATGCGCAGGCTGTCGGCGGCCTGCTGCTGGCGACCTTGTTGCAGGAGCTGCCTGATGTGAGCGAGCCAGTTGTCCGGTGAAAGCTGCATGTCGCGACGCAACTCGACCGACTCCGACGGCGCAGACAATGCGGGAGAGCGGGCGCGATTCGAAGCGGCCTGATCGAGCCTGGCGCCGCCGCTCGCCTGATTCGCCTTGAACTCCTCATCATTCGGTGCGAGGGCACCCGTTGCGGCGGCGGCTGGTGCAGCGCTCTCGGTGCGTTCGGCTTGGGCGGGGAACGGCACAGCTTGCGCAGGTGGCGGTGCTGCTGGAGGCGCAGGCGGTTGCAATTTCTTCGCTGCGTCCGCGACAACGGCCGGCTTCGGTGTGGGCTTGGGCGCGAGACTGGGCTTTGCCGGCTTCGGCTCCGGCGCCGCGGCGGTTTCCATTTCCGCGGCGGGCGCTGCGGGAGCTGCGGCCTTCTGGGCGGCGGCGCGCTCGCGCTTGCGCAGCGACGATTCTGTGATCGGTTCAACCGGCACGACGATCGGCGAGCTGCGGAACCCATCATGCGGCTGTTGCAGCGCTTTCTGGCCCACCTGCCAGGCAACACCGGCGGCGAGCACGATGCCAGCGGCGGAACCGAAGCCGACCATCCAGCGATGTCGGCGCGGCGTGTATCCGCGCACTGCGCGTGCGGCTTCAGCCAGCACACTGCGATCGAGTCGTCGCGGCGGTTCTGCGCGCGGCAAGCGTCGATACAGCGCGCCGAGGTCGCCACCATCATCGTCGAGCAGGCGCTCGAGATCGCGTTCGGAATCGCGCGGCAGGTTCATGTTTCAAACCTCGCACGGATGCGCGCCAGCGCGTAGCGCAGGCGTGATTTCACGGTTTCGCGCCCGGCGCCGGTGATCTCGCCGATTTCGTCGAGACCCATGCCGCCTTCAATGCGCAGCAGGAACGCGACGCGCTGCTCCTCGGGCAGTTCCTCCAACGCCAGTTGCAGGCGACGCCGTTGCTCGAATTCGCTGAGCGCGCGTTCGGGCTGCTCGGACTCCGGTGCGTCGAGATTGCGCAATACGGTCTCGGTTTCCTCGGCCGATGCCTGCGGGCGTTGCCGGCGAAAGCGATCGATGACGAGGTTGTGCGCAATCTGCAGCAGCCAAGTCGTGAACTTTGCATCGGGCCGGTAGCGCTCACGTGCGGCTATCAGCCGGCTCCAGGTTTCCTGGAAAAGCTCGTCGGCATCGGCACGATGACGCAGGCTGCGCAGCAGGAAGCGGTACAGCAAGCCGCGATGGCGCCGATAGAGCATCTCGAAGGCGAGCAGGTCTCCTCCGGCGTAAGCAAGCATCAGTTCCTCGTCGGTTTTGTCGGCCCCCATGCGGCGAGGTTAAGGCAAACGAGCTGCCA
>JBDSFA010000392.1:0-11121 GCA_039919785.1 Dokdonella sp.
CGCAACGGTTTCGCCGGCGTGATTACCCTGGACGCGGATGGCCAGCATCTGCCCGAGTCATTGCCGGCGCTGTTCGAGGCGCAGTCTGGCAGCACGGCCAACGTTATCATTGGCACCTGCGTCGAACGTTTGAGTCATGCAAAACGTATCGCCTGGCGCTATCTGCGCACCCTGACCGGCCTGGGTCTCGGCGATTTCACCTCTGGTCTGCGCCTGTACGACCGCGCCGCGGTCGAAATCCTGGCGGGGCCGGCTGCAAGCCTGCTCGACTATCAAGACGTGGGTGTATTGATGTTGCTGGCAAAGAATGGACTGTCGATAACGGAGACTCCGGTGCCCATGCTGCCACGCCGCGAAGGACATTCGCGCGTGTTCGCATCCTGGCCAGTGGTCGCCTTGTACATGCTGCACACGACCGTACTTTGTCTTGCGCAACTGGACTCAGGACGGCGCCGCCCGCCTGCATTGGCGGCAGGCGATCGGACATGCTGACCGGACAGATCACGTCTGCGGTTCTCGGCATTGTGCTGGCTGGGGCGATCCTGTTTCTCGTAAGACGCGACCACCTGCACGGCCCCTTCGCGGTGTGGTGGTTCGCCGTCGCGACGGCAACTTTCGTGCTCGGCGTGTTTCCGCAAGTCGTCGTATGGCTTGGCCGCGAGACCGGCATCGGCTACGCGCCGGTGCTGCCGATCATCATCGGCCTGTCACTGGTCCTTATCCGTTTGCTCAAACTCGATATCGACCGCTCCAAACAGGAGCGCAATATGCGCCGCCTGATCCAGAAACTGGCGATCCTCGAGCAGGAACTGGAGCGCATCAGCGGCCGCCCGGCGCGCGACGTCGACGCGGACGACGACGCGGCCTGAGCGCCTTGACTCGCGTGCGCATCCTGCACATCGGCAAGTACTACACGCCCGAGCGAGGTGGAATCGAGCGCTATACCCAGTCGCTGGCCGAGTGGTGCGTCGCCGGCGGCCACGCCGTAAGCGTGCTGGTCCACCAGCGACCAGGCCAATGGCGGCGTGCGCAGACAACGATCAATGGCGTCGATGTGCGCCGTACCGGGTGCATCGCAGCGCCACTGTATACGCCGCTGAGTCCATCTTTTCCGTTCGAGCTTGCACGCGCCTTGCGCGAATTCCGGCCGGACCTCCTGCATCTGCATTTCCCGAATCCCTCCTGCTTCGCGGTGCTGGCAAGTCCAACGGCGCGCCGACTGCCCTGGATCGTGCACTGGCATGCCGACGTACCGCCAGACTCGCTGGATTGGCGCCTGCGCACGGCCTACCGAGTGTATCGACCGTTTGAGCAGGCGACCCTTGCACGCGCGCAGGCGATCGTTGCAACCTCGCAGCGTTACCTCGACGCGAGCCACGCACTCGGTCCATGGCACGCAAAAACCGCGGTCGTTCCCCTCGGTATCGCGGTCATCGAACGCAGCAGCCCGCGAACCGACCTGTGGCCGGCGCAACCGGGCCTGCGCCTGCTCGCGGTCGGTCGCCTGAGTCGCTACAAGGGCTTCAACGTGCTGATCGACGCACTTGCGCACGTCCGCGACGCGAGCCTGCTCCTGGTTGGCAACGGCGAGTGCGAACGTGAGTTGCGAACGCAGGCGCGCGCATGCGGACTCGAAGCACGCATCGAATTTGCGGGCGATCTCGACGATGACACTCTGGCGGCGGCCTACGCCGCAGCCGATGCATTTGTACTGCCCTCACTCGATCGCGGCGAAGCGTTCGGGCTGGTCTTGCTGGAAGCCATGCGTGCAGGAGTGGCGGTCGTCGCCAGCGCGATTCCCGGCTCAGGCGTCAGCTCCGTCGTCGCCAACGGCGCGACCGGCTTGCTGGTCGCGCCTGGCGAAGCGCAGGCGCTTGCCGCTGCAATCGAGCGACTGCACGACGTCGATTTGCGCACACGACTCGGCCAAGCCGGACAACTGCGCTGGAAGGAACACTTCACGCTGGAGGCTTCGGCAAGCCGAATACTTCGCCTCTGCCAAGCGGCGAGCGCAAACCACGCTCCCTGACCTGCGTTCTATACGTGCGTTTCGGTCGACAAGGAATCGGGCGACTTCCACATGAGCAGAAGCAGGGCGGCCAGCATCGGTGCCAACTGTAGAATCAGACGATTGACTGCCGAGTAGCTCTGCGCATAACGCGCTGCCGCAGTGAAGACGAACAGGCCTGCAATGAGCAGGAACGACACGCCGGCCAGAACCGCGAGCCGACGCGTGGTAGCCGAGCGCATCCATGCATGACGGTTGCCGAGCATGACCACCGGCAATGCAAACCAAAGGAGATTCCAGTTCCCTTGCGCCCACAGGCCCACGCTGAAAGCTTTCAGTGAAGCGGAGACGTCCGCAAGATTGAACGTCCCGCTGTTGCCGAGATAGCGACGCGCAACGCTGATCCAGGCTGCACCGAAAGCGACAGACAGGAGAATCAGCGTCGTCGCGAATGCAAAGCCGAGCAGCAGCCGGCGCTGCCGCGACCACGTCGGCAACGACGAAAACACGCTGGCCGCTCCGAGTACGATCGCCCAAACGGCGCCTTCGAGCTTGACCATCGGCAACAACACGATGATGCCGAGCACGACGCCGAGCTGGCGCTGCTCGCTGCGGCAATGCCAACGCAGCCATGCGAAGGTCGCTTGCGCAAACAAGGCGGCAACCCAGAGGTCGGCATATCCGCCGAGCGCAACGTGTGATTCCAGCAAAGGCAGCGAGCCGAGCACGTAGACGCCGATCAACGCATGACTCGCCGCAACGCCGAGTGCTCGCAGCTGGCCATACTGTGCGACGAGCAACGCCACCCATAAACCAAACCAGGCCAGATTGATCCAAGGCTCGATCCAGCCACCGACGCCGGCAAACCAAACCATCGCCCACGGCAGCAGGTCGGGGTAGCTGTAGCCGATGCCGGTACGCAGCAACTCTTTTGGATGCGCCAGCCAATCAGCAAAGGATACGAAAGGCGTGATCTGGCCGGCGAGCACCCAGGTCTTGGCTTTCGCCTGCCAGGCAGCCCACGCATCCCAGGGCAAGGTCGGATGCAACCAGATATCGCTCGCCAGCAACCAGCCGCGCCAACCCAGCAACGTCAGCACGAGCAACGCCAAAGGCCACCATCGACGCGCAGTCGGCCGTGGCGCAACGATCACTGGTGGTGAGGCGCGCAACCACCAGGCAACCAGCCACCCAAAAAAGCCGATCGACGCGGCCCATGGCGAGGCGCGCATCAAAACCTGTGCCGGATCGGTGGACGCAAGCAAGCGCGTCAGCACGCCGCAAAGCAGCACGCCGACGATCCAGCCGAGCCCGACTGCGACGATGCGATCACAGCGCAGCCGAGGCCAGCCGACAACGAGGACATACAGGCCACTGCCAAGCAGCAGCGGCACCAGCCACGCGGACATCATCGCCCACGGATTCATCGAGGCACCGCCGCAACGGCGTAGATACCCAGATCCGGCCGCTGTTCGATCGTCCGGACATGCAGCGTGATGCCACCAAATTGCAGCACGCCGTCCTTCACCTCGTCCTGATCATCTGCGTAGCGCACGACGATCGTGCCCGGTGCCGCTTGCTCCGCATCCACGCCCGCAAGCACACCCACGTTCAACGGTATCGCGTGATAGATCAGGCGCAGCGTGTCATACGGCGAAGGCGCGCTCACCAGCACACGGGTTGCGCGTGGATAACCCGACAGCTTTGAACGCACATGCAGGGCGACTTCACGCAACTGTGCATCAGGGACGCGGTCCTGACGGGCAGCAAGGGGTGCGTCGCCCCAGACATCGCGATCGGTTTCGCGCTTGTAGGCAAGATCACGTTGCCAAGCGAGATCGCAGGCGATCCAGGCCACCGCGACAGAGGCAAACATCAATTGCTGCAAGGCTTTGCCGCGCAGCCGCAGGATGGTTCGACCGAGTACGCCGACAGCCAGCAAGGCGAGGGCGAATACGAGCGGCAATCGCGGCGCATGCGGCGCACTATCGCCGGTTTCGGTCGGACCCACCGCGCTGACTGAGATCAGCTGCCACGGCCGGCGCTCTTGCCATGAACTCCACAAGGTTGCCAGACGCCCACGCCAGGACGGCGATTCCAGTTGCGCGCCCGCAAGCACGAAAGGTCGGAATCCGCCTGCCGGCGGCACCAGCTGTGCGGTCGGAAATTCCGCAAAACCCAGCTCGGTAATCGTGCCCCTCCACGCGGGAACTTGGGCAAGATCGAACGTCGATCCATGCCGCTCGGGACGCGGCAACGAGATGGATTGCACGTCGTCCGGTGCTTCAGCCGTGCGAAACACCACGGAAAGCTCCAGCGTGCGCGGAAATTCGACCAGGTGATAGCGCAGGATCGGAAAATCACTGGCGACGACGTTCGCCAATGCAGTCACCTGCAAACCCGAAAAATCCTTCGCAGCGGCTTCGACGCGCAGGTGCTGCGCTTCGGGATTTGCCGAGCCGAACACAGGATGAAAGCGGCTGCCCGGCAGGGACAACTCAGTGGCAGGGGCCAATGGCGAACGTACATCGACGTGCGCCGCCCACAACAGCACGATCGCCCAGCTCACTGCAAGCGCAAGGACAAACGCTGCCATTGTCGCCGCTGGCACACGCCTCATGCGGCGAGTTCGTCCAGGCGCGCAAGCTCTGCCTGCGAAAATCCAGCGCGCAGGCGCGCGTCGACATTGAACGGCCCACGCAGCCCCCCGCGATAGTGTGTTTCCAGCAATTGATGGAATGTCAGCTGCGCGTCGACGCCTTCGCGTGCACAACACCAGGCGAACCAGCGCGAACCCGCGGCCACGTGCGCAACCTCTTCGTCCAAAATCGTTTCCAGGATGGACAAGGTCGTTTGATCGCCGACACGACGCAGGCGCTCGATCATGCCTGGCGTCACGTCGAGTCCGCGCGCCTCAAGAACACGCGGCACCAGCGCCATGCGCGCGAGGCAGGAGTCGGCGGTACGCACGGCCATTTCCCACAAGCCGTCATGCGCGTCGAAATCGCCATACGCAAATCCAAGTTCGGCGAGACGCGCGTTGAGCAGGGTGAAATGGCGCGCCTCGTCGGCGGCGACCTGCGCCCAATCGCGGTAATACTCGACCGGCATGTCGCGAAATCGGTAAACCGCATCCCAGGCCAGATTGATCGCGTTGAATTCAATATGCGCTACCGCATGGACTAGAGCCGCCCTGCCCTCACTGGAACCCAATCCGCGCCCCGCCAGCTGACGTGGTGCCACCAGGCGCGGCCGTTCGGGACGTCCTGGAACGCCGATGGATAATGCAGCTTCGGAAGCTTCAAGCGTGAGTTCGTCCGCTGCCAGCGCGCGCGCTGCTGCCGCCGTCAATGCGACTTTCTGCACAGGATCCCGGCAAGCGAGGCATTGCTGCGCCGCTGCGAACAGATTTTGAGTGGCGACATCGATCATGTCGTCTTGCAGTTCCGGGATGGTGGGTCTGCATTATCCACAACCCTGCCGCCAAAGGTGCGATGTACGCGCAAGGATCTCCTTGCGCAAGGCGGCTTCACCCCTGCATCAGACCGCTTGTCGACGCTGCAACTTGGCGTCGTCCGAACGCGCGAATTCGAGATCGGCGAGATAGGTCGGCTCAACGCCAGTCACGTATTCGCCCGAAAAACATGAGGTATCGAAGTGCTGCAGGTTCTCGTTACCGTCCTGCACCGCCCAGATCAGATCTTCGAGATCCTGATAGATCAGCTTGTCAGCACCGAGGATCTTCTCGATTTCAGCTGTCGTACGTCCATGCGCGACGAGTTCGGCGGTGACAGGCATGTCAATGCCGTAGATGTTCGGATAGCGCACCGGCGGTGCGGCGGAGGCGAAATAGACCTTCTTCGCACCGGCATCGCGCGCCATCTGGATGATCTGCTTGGACGTTGTGCCGCGCACGATCGAGTCGTCGACCAGCAACACGTTCTTGTTACGGAATTCGAGCTGGATCGGATTGAGTTTTCGACGCACCGATTTCACGCGCTCGCTCTGCCCCGGCATGATGAACGTTCGGCCGATGTAGCGGTTCTTGACGAAACCCTCGCGCACCGGCACCCCCAGCGCATGCGCGAGCGGGCCTGCGGCGGTGCGTGACGTATCCGGAATTGGGATCACGGCGTCGATGTCGTGGTCGGGCATTTCGCGAAGGACCTTTTCGCCAAGTTTCTCGCCCATGCGCAGGCGCGCCTTGTAGATTGAGACGTCTTCCATCATCGAATCCGGACGCGCAAGGTACACATACTCGAAAATGCACGGCGCGTGCTTGGCCGGTTCCGCGCACTGGCGCGTGAACAGCTTGCCGTCCAGTGTCATCAGCACCGCTTCACCCGGCGCGACGTCGCGCAACAGCTTGAAACCGAGGATGTCGAGCGCGACCGATTCGGATGCGACCGCATATTCCTTTCCAGTAGCCGTGTCGCGCTCGCCAAGTACCAGCGGACGAATGCCGTGCGGATCGCGAAACGCAAGCACGCCGTAGTCGAGCAGCATCGAGACGACCGCATAGCCGCCCACGCACCGTGCGTGCGTGCCGGCCACCGCCTTGAAGATGTGATCCGGCGAAAGGTTGCGCCGATCCTGGATCTGCAACTCGTGCGCGAGTACGTTGAGCAGCACTTCCGAATCGGAATCGGTATTGATGTGACGGCGATCATCCTCGAACACTTCACGACGCAGCGCGGCGGTGTTGATCAGATTGCCGTTGTGCGCGAGCGCGATGCCATACGGCGAATTCACGTACAGCGGCTGCGCTTCGGTCGAGCCCTCCGAGCCCGCCGTCGGATAGCGGCAATGACCGATGCCAACGCTGCCGCGCAAACCGAGCATGCTGTCGCGATCAAACACGTCGCGCACCAGACCCGCGCCCTTGTGCAGGCGCAGGCGGTTGCCGTCGAGGGTCGCAATGCCGGCCGCGTCCTGGCCGCGGTGTTGCAGGACGGTGAGTGCGTCGTAAAGCGCCGAAGCAACTTCCGACTTGCCGACGATGCCGATGATTCCGCACATGGTTCGCTACTTCAGATTAATGGACAGGTTCGGACGAGGGCGCTTTGGGTGGTGCTGCAGGCTTGTTCGGTACCGGCATCGGCACCAGCGGCTTGATCAAGCTCTCGACCGGTTCGAGGTAACGCGATACCTGGGCCGGCAATCGCGCACTCAACCAGTGTGCGCTATTTTCGAACGTCGGCAGCAGACGCGACTCGCGCCACCACGGATCGCGCGGAAATGGCGTGAACTCCATCAGCAACACGACCAGGACAACCAGTGCGAGTCCGCGCGCCAAACCGAACACCATGCCGAGCAAACGGTCGCTGCCGGACAAGCCACTGCTCTCGACCAGCTTTCGAATCAGGAAAGTAACGATCGCTCCAGCGATCAGCACTGCAATGAAACACAAGCCATATGCCAGCAGCACACGCGCCGACGGCGTGGATATGCTGGCGGAAAACCGCTCTGCAAGGACCGGTCCGAACAACCAGGCGACCCAGAATGCGCACGCCCAGCACGCCAGTGCGAGCACTTCACCGATGAAGCCGCGCCAAAGCCCCATCAGCACCGACAGACCGAGCACCGCGATGATCGTGTAATCGGCCCAGTTCATTGCAGGGCCGCGAATCGGGAATCGGGAATCGGGAATCGGACCAGCATTCGAACCTCGCGGATCTGCCTTTTCCTGTTCCCCATTCTTCCCCCCGGACTCAAAGCGTCACGACAATGCCGTCGAGCTTAAGTTTTTCCTTGATTTGCGCCTTAAGCTTGTCCGCCGCGCCACGATCGACTTCCGGGCCGGCGCGCACGCGCCACAAGGTCGAGCCATTCGCATCCACCTTGTCTACGAAAGCCACGAAGCCGGCGTTCTTCAGGCGATCGCGCAGTTTGTTGGCATCCTCTGTCGTCTTCAACGCGCCGAGCTGCACGGCCCAGCCGCCCGCGTGATTGGCGGGCAATGTGCTCGCCGGAGCGTCGACCTTCGCGTCCTCGGTCACTTGCACGACGCTGCCCGGAACGGCCGGCTTCAATTGCTTGATGCGCAGGCGCGCAGCTTCGGCGGCAGCGCGGTTGGCGAATGGACCGACCCGCACGCGTTCGGCCGGCTTGCCCTGGAATTCACTCGACTCTGCGGAGGCCGGAAAGCCGCCCTTCTTCAGAGCGGCGACCAGCTCCTGCGCATTCTTGGCGGCACTGTAGACGCCGAGATTCACAAAGTAGTGCCCGTTCGCTGCTTGACCGGGCGCGGGCTTGACCGTTTCCGCCGGCGTCAACGTGGCGACGGCGGCGGGAGTTTCAGGATTTCCGTTTGCGCCAGGTTTCGATGGAGCAACCATCGTCGGCACGGATGTGGGCGCCAGCGCCGGCGCGGGCGCAGTGGGCTTGGTCGCTGTCGCGGTATCGACCGCAACGATCTTGTCTGCGTCGGGAGCCGCTGGCAGTACCATCGGTGCCGTCGGTTTGGTCGCTGCCGCGTCGACCGACAACACCCGTTGCTGGAATTCGCGATCCGGTTGCTGCGGGATGGCCAGATTCGTGGTTTCCAACTCGGCGCTTTTGCGCGGTGCCGAGCCGGACATCAGCATTGGGACGAAGATCACCGCCAGCGCGATCAGCACAGCGGCGCCGAGGAGGCGCTGTTTCAACGACAAATCCATGATGAATCCCGTGGCCGTACGTCGGAAAACCAATCCGATTATAACCGCCCTCCGCGCTGTATCGACGTTAAGGACTGAGCAAGCCGCGTGCTTCAGCGAAGTTGAGCGCAGCCGCAGCCACGAAGAACGACCCGAAAGCGAGCACGCGATCGCCGATTTGCGCGTGGTTGCATGCCGCCACAAGCGCATCGGCGACGTCGGCATGCGTGCTCAACGCAGTCCGTACGACCGGAGCCGCAACGCCGACCAGCGCGCCGAGCGACGCTGCATCAAGGCCACGTGGCGAATCCCGATCGAGTCCTGCTAGAAACCACGCATCGAACTTACTGGCAAGCGCGTCGACGACGCCGCGCACGTCCTTGTCGCTCAGCGCACCAAACACTGCCAGCGTACGGCCACGGATCGGCCACGATCGCAGCCATTCGCCGAGCACGCGCGCTGCCTGCGGGTTGTGTGCGACATCGACAATGAGCTCTGGGCCATCGGTCGTGGCACTGAAGATTTGCAGGCGCGCGGCAATGCGCGCGCGCGCGATTCCCTGCGCAATCGCTTGCGGATTCCAACCCAGTCGCCGGCGCAACGTGTATAGCGCCGCGATTGCCGCGGATGCGTTCGCAAGCTGGCACGGTGCGGCCAGGTGCGGCAGCGGCAACACGAGCGCAACGTCATCCGCTCGCCAGTGCCAACGAACTTGATCGGTACGCTCGAATTGAAAATCGCGACCGAACAGGCGCAGCTGAACACCGATGTCGCGCGCATGAGCCACCAAGCTGCGAGGTGGATTGCTTTCGCCAACGATCGCTGGGCGCGCGTGGCGGAAGATTCCGGCTTTCTCGCGCCCAATCGTTTCGCGATCGTTGCCCAGCCAATCCTGGTGATCGAGATCGACCGTAGTCACGATTGCAGCATCTGCATCGACGATATTCACCGCGTCGAGGCGTCCGCCGAGGCCCACTTCCAGCAAGGCGACATCGAGCGCAGCGTGAGCAAAGATCCATAGCGCAGCCAGCGTGCCAAACTCGAAATAGGTCAGCGCGACAGGCTCGATTGAATCTGCGGTGCGCGCGGATTCGATGCGCTGGAACGCATCGATCAACACAGCATCTTCTACATCGCGCCCGGCAACGCGCACGCGCTCGTTGTAGCGCAGCAGGTGAGGCGACGTGAATGCGCCGACGCGCTTGCCGTCCGCCGCCAGCATTGCGTCCAGAAACGCAACGGTCGAGCCTTTTCCGTTGGTCCCGCCGATCGTGATGATGACGGGTGCAGGCGCTGGCGCGCCGAGCCGGCGCCATACTTCGGCGACGCGTTCGAGGCCAAGTTCGATCGAGCGCGGATGCACGCGCAACTGATAGTCGAGCCAATCGGCTAGCGACGCCGATGCTGACGGCGCGTGCGTCTGTGAAGTACTCATGTCCTCAGGTACGCTCAACGCATCAGGATGCGGCGCGGCTTCAGCGGCAGCTTGCCGCGCCAATATTCAATCATCACGAAGCCCATCGCCATGCCGCCCAGATGCGCGAAATGCGCGACGCCGGCTGCTGTACCGGTGACGCCGAGAAACAGCTCGATCGCACCATAACCGGTGACAAACAGCCATGCCGGCATCGGGATCGGCGGAAACAGCAGCATGATGCGCGAATGCGGATACATCATGCCGTAGGCGAGCAACAGGCCGAAGATACCGCCCGATGCGCCGAGGGTTGGAAAGTATCCAGTCGGGAAAAAATGCATGACCAGCAGCTGCGTGACGGCAGCGCCGATGACACAAACGAAGTAGTACAGCGCAAACGGACGCGCACCGAACAATCGCTCGATCGCACCACCAAACATCCACAGGGCGAGCATATTGAATGCGATGTGGGACAAACCGCCGTGCAGAAACCCGTAGGTGACGACCTGCCACGGCTCGAAACCAGGCACGTCCGCAAATTGCGAAGGGCCGAGTGGCCACAATGCGAAGTGGACGATCAAGAGATCCCCAGTCAGCATTTGCGCGAGGTAGATCAGCACATTCGCGATCAACAGCGCACGCGTGACGGGGGGAAGATCGAAGCCCATGGGTATCCTGCGGCGCGACAAAGTGTGCAGGATGCGGTCTGCATCGACTCAATTCAATACACGCGGGAGCGTTCGCGGCACGCAGCGCTGGCAATGACTCCTGCATTGCGAGCCACAGGGATGTGGGAAGTGTTCGTGGGCGTCAGGAACGCAAGCGGACCGACCCACAGGGATGTGGGAAGTGTTCGCCGGCGTCAGGAACGCAAGCGGACCGACCCATAGGGACCTGGGAAGTGTTCGCGCGCGCCGGGAGCCCCGCTTTCTGTGGGAGCGGCTTCAGCCGCGATGCTTGTTGTGGGGAGAGCTTCGCGGCTGAAGCCGCTCCTACCCATGCGCGCGCCCGGAGTCCTGATGACAAGCGAACGATGCTTCAAGCCCTCCCCTTCAAGGGGA
>JBDSFA010000247.1:0-3781 GCA_039919785.1 Dokdonella sp.
TACCACATCGAGAACACGCCGTCGTACTTCGCGCCGGGGAACAGGTTTGCCTGCTGCGTACCCCACACCATCGTCGCACCCAGGTCTTCGTTGAGGCCCGGCTGGAATTCGATGTTTGATGCCTTCAGATGCTTCTTCGCTTTCCACAACTCCAGATCGAAGCCGCCCAGCGGTGAACCCCGATAACCGGAGATGAAACCCGCCGTGTTGATGCCGGCCGCGCGATCACGCATCTGTTGCATCAGCGGCAAACGCACCAGCGCCTGCACGCCGGACAAATAGATGCGGCCTTCGGCGCGCGTGTATTTGTGTTCGAGCGTGTAGTCGCGGTCGATGGAGGGCGTGAGCTGGATGGCGGGCGTGGACATGGCGGTTGCCGCAGGTCGGATAAACCGCCAATTGTAGCAGCGCCGCCGCAATCGCCCCGATTGCCCAACCGTACTGGCCCGGCGGCGGTCGTGGCGTGGCAAAATGCAGCGAGTGCTCGCGCACTTCCCGTCCCCGTCACGAGAATCCCATGAGCGAGAAGATTTATCCCGACGCGCGGTCCGCGCTGGCCGACCTGATTGAAGACGGCCAGACCCTGGCGGTTGGTGGCTTTGGCCTGTGCGGCATCCCCGAAGTACTGATCACCGCGTTGCGCGATACCGGCAAGAAGGGCCTGACCGTCGTTTCCAACAATGCGGGCGTCGACGGTTTCGGCCTCGGCCTGCTGCTGGAAACGCGCCAGATCAGCAAGATGATTTCCTCCTATGTCGGCGAGAACAAGGAGTTCGAGCGCCAGTTCCTCGCCGGAGAACTACAACTGGAATTCACGCCACAGGGCACGCTTGCCGAGCGCCTGCGCGCCGGCGGCGCCGGCATTCCGGCGTTCTTCACCAAGACCGGTTACGGCACCGTGGTTGCCGACGGCAAGGAAACGCGACAGTTCGACGGCGAGTGGCACGTGATGGAGCGCGGCATCCGCGCCGACGTGTCGCTGGTCAAGGCGTGGAAGGCGGACAAAGCAGGCAACCTGGTGTTCCGCAAGACCGCGCGCAACTTCAATCCGATGGCGGCGACTGCGGGCGCGGTGTGCGTCGCTGAAGTCGAACAGCTGGTTGAACTAGGCGAGATCGATCCGGATCACGTGCATCTGCCCGGCATCTACGTCGATCGCATCGTCGTCAACGCGAATCCCGAGAAACGCATCGAACAACGCACGGTGAGTAAATAATCATGGCCTGGACCCGCGATGAAATGGCGCAGCGCGCCGCCGGTGAACTGCGTGACGGCTACTACGTGAACCTGGGTATCGGCTTGCCGACCCTGGTCGCAAATTACATTCCGCAGGGCATGGACGTCTGGCTGCAGAGCGAGAACGGCCTGCTCGGCATCGATCGCTTCCCGCACGAAGACGAAGTCGACGCGGACCTCATCAACGCCGGCAAGCAGACCATCACTGCGCGCAAGGGTGCCGCATTTTTCTCCAGCGCCGATTCGTTCGCGATGATCCGCGGCGGCCACATCAACCTGTCCATCCTCGGCGCGATGCAGGTGTCCGGCGAAGGTGATCTCGCCAACTGGATGATCCCCGGCAAGATGATCAAGGGCATGGGTGGCGCGATGGATCTCGTCGCTGGCGTCAAGCGCGTGGTCGTGTTGATGGAACACACCGCCAAGGGCGACGTGCACAAGATCCTGCCCGCCTGCACCTTGCCCCTGACCGGCGTGCGTTGCGTGCACCGGATCATCACCGAGCTTGGCGTCTTCGATACAGGCGCCGACGGCCTGCGCGTGGTCGAGTTCGCACCCGGCGTCGAGGTTACCGAGGTGCAGTCGAAGACCGGCGTGCCGGTTCTCACCTGACCGCCGCGCTCGCTCGAACAGAGCGGGCGTCGGCGTCGTTTCGTTTTCGCGGATGTCCGCGATTCAAGACTGCGGCTTGGCCCGGAACGGGAAGGCCTGCTGCGCACGCCAGCCATCGGGCATGTAGTCGCCGACCACACCGTAACCCGCAGGAAACGGTTTGTTCGCGGGCACCTTGACCGCGGTGCCGAACAGGTAATCGAGGAACGAATAGTGCGCCGCATAGTTGCGGTCGATCGCCTCGTCGTCGGCCGAGTGGTGCCAGTGATGAAAGTCCGGTGTCACGATCAGGTACTTCAGTGGACCCCACGGCAGGTGCACGTTCGCGTGGTTGAACACGGCCTGAAATCCGACGATGAGGATATAGGCATTGATCACGCCTTCACGAAAGCCGAGCACGAACAGCGGCGCGAGCACGAGCACGCGCGTCAGGATGATCTCAAGCACGTGCTGGCGAGAACCGGCGAGCCAATCCATCGTCTTGGTGCTGTGATGCACGGCGTGGAACTTCCACAGAAACGGCACCTCGTGATAAGCGCGATGCGTCCAGTACTGCGCCAGATCTGCGACGAGGATGCACAACAGCAATTGCGGCAAGAACCAGATGTCCTGTATCGCGAGCTGGAAGTCGTGGTTGACCATCCAGCTGAACGCGTGGTGGATCGCGAAGTTCACGGTCAGCAAAATCAGGCCGACCAGGAAATGGTTCACCGCGAAATGCTTGAGATCGGTCTGCCATTCGTGGCGGAACACGGCTTGGCCCTTGTACAGCGGGAACATCTTCTCGATCACGACGAAGATCACGGTCGAACCGAGCAGGTCGAGGATGAACCAGTCGAGGCCGATGTACGGCGTGTGATCGGGAAAATCGCCGACCGGCACGCGTGAGCCGCCGAACGCGACCGCAGCGATCACCAGTGCGAACGCGACGAGATTGAGATTGCGGCGCACGCCGAGCACAAGGTTCGCCAGCGACAGACCGCCCGCAACCAGCAACGCGACGAACATCGACTGGCGCAGCACATCCACCGAGTACTGATGGCGCAGCTCGGGCGTCGTCAGATATTGCGGGAAGTGGAACGCGAGCACACCGAGCAGGCAGAGGAAACCGAGCGACAGCGCGACGATCGTCGCGATCATTCCCTGGCCGAATTTCAAGTCGCCACTGCGCGTCAGTAGGTCAGCGGTCTCCCCGACTGCGCAGTTCACCAATCCAGCCGGTGCTTTGACCGCATTGCCCACAACGTAGGGAATGCGGCTGATCGAAGGTCTCGGCATATGCAGCGTCTCGGTGCAGGGATACCAGCGCGCGGGCTGGCGGTGGCGCCATTCTAGCCGCTGCACTGACGGGCAACACGCGCTGCGGCAAGCCGCCTTGCATGGCGCTTCGTTGCTGCTCTACGCTGCGACGGATTGCCTGCCCGCGCAGGGTGCGCCTTGCGCACTCACCCGATTACCGCCGAGAAGAAGAACCGATGAGCATCAAACTGCGCCTGGTCATCATGAGTTTCCTGCAGTTCTTCGTCTGGGGCTCGTGGCTGATCACGATCGGGGCGTACTGGTTCCAGACCCGTCACTGGTCCGGCGCCGAGTTCGGCGCGATCTTCTCGACGATGGGCATCGCTTCCCTGTTCATGCCGTCGATTGCGGGCCTGGTCGCGGACCGCTGGATCAACGCGGAGCGGCTGTACGGCGTGTTCCATGTGTGCGGCGCGGCAGTCCTGTTCTGCGTGCCGATGGTCGACAACCCGACCACGATGTTCTGGGTGATGCTGCTCAACATGGTGTTCTACATGCCGACGATCTCGCTCGCGATCGCGGTCGCGTACACGGCGCTGAAGAGCGACGGCAAGGACGTCGTGCGTGACTACCCACCGGTGCGCGTGTGGGGAACGATCGGATTCATCGTTGCGCTGTGGACAATCAGCCTGCT
>JBDSFA010000025.1:0-2912 GCA_039919785.1 Dokdonella sp.
CTCGGTCGGCGTCGCCTTCAGCAACGGGGCGACCGATTCCTCGGCGGGCTTGGCGAACACCGGACCCATCACGGAGGTCAGGGCCACGGCGAGCAACAACTTGCGCATCAAATCTCTCCAAACCATAGGCTGAACGTGGCGCAGCGCCGTGTTCGATTGTTTTAGTGTTGCCCTAAGCTACTTGCACAAAACCGGCCGCATGCGCCATCTCGTCCGCGTGATACGACGAACGCACCAACGGTCCCGACGCGACATGCTCGAAACCGATGCGGTAGCCAAGCTCCTCGAACGCCTTGAATTCCTCGGGCGTCCAGTAGCGACGTACCGGGTGATGGTGTGCGGTCGGTTGCAAATATTGGCCGATCGTCACCATATCGACATCGTGCGAACGCAGATCGTTCAACGTTTCCTCGACCTGTTCGAACGTTTCACCGAGTCCGAGCATGATGCCGGACTTGGTCGGCACGTTCGGGTGCTGGGCCTTGAAGCGCTTGAGCAGGTCCAGCGACCAGTCGTAGTCGGCGCCCGGACGCACTTCGCGGTACAGCGCGCGCGGCGTCTCCAGATTGTGGTTGAACACGTCCGGTGGATCGGCGGCGAGGATTTCAAGCGCGCGTTCCATGCGGCCCTTGCCGCGGAAATCCGGGGTCAGGATTTCGATGCGGATGTTCGGGCTCTCGAAGCGCACCGCCTTGATGCAGGCAGCGAAATGGCTGGCGCCGCCATCGCGCAGGTCGTCGCGGTCGACCGAGGTGATCACCACGTATTTCAGCGCCATGTCGCGGATCGTGCCGGCCAGGTGCGCCGGTTCCAGCAGATCGGGCGGCTTCGGCCGGCCGTGAGCGACATCGCAGAACGAGCAGCGGCGCGTGCATACCTCGCCCAGGATCATGAACGTGGCGGTGCCCTTGCCGAAACATTCGTGGATGTTCGGACAGGATGCTTCCTCGCACACCGTGACCAGGCGATTCTCGCGCAGTTTGGCTTTCAGCTTCGCGACCGCGTTGCCGGGCGGAATGCGCACGCGAATCCACGAGGGCTTGCGCAGAAGGGGGGCTTCGGCGAACGCGGCGCGATTGCGCGCGATCTTGTCTTCACCGAGCTGCTTGTCGAGCGAAGCAGGTGCGAGCGGGTCGCTGTTGACGACCGAAAGGGGGATGATTTTGGTGTCGATCATGCGGATTGGGCCACGCGCGCGGCGTCGCCGACAGAAAGGTGGGGGATGTGCGGGTCGCAAGGGTGGGCAGTCAGCCCGAACTGACGGGCCAACTCACCGACCAGAACCGCCTCGACCGCGGCCAGCGATCCCGGCCCGCCCAAGTCTAGCACCTGGGTGACGGCAAGACCCTGATAACCGCACGGATTGATGCGATGAAATGGCTCCAGATCCATCGCGACATTGAACGCGAGTCCATGGAACGAACAACCGCGTCGCACGCGCAAGCCCAATGCCGCGACCTTGGCGTCGCCGACATAGACACCGGGCGCGCCATCGCGGCGCACGGCCTGGATATTCCACGTCTGCATCGTGTCGATCAGCGCCTGCTCGATCCGCTTGACCAACTCGCGCACACTGATCTTCATCCGGCGCAGGTCGAACAGCGGATAGGCGACGATCTGTCCCGGCCCGTGATAGGTGACCTGGCCACCGCGATCGACCGGCACCACCGGGATATCGCCAGGCAACAACACGTGTTCCCACTTGCCGGCCTGACCCAGGGTGAACACCGGATCGTGTTCAAGCACCCACAGCTCGTCCGTCGTCTCCGGCCCGCGCGCATCGGTGAACGCCTGCATGGCGCGCCAGGTCGGTTCGTAAGGCTGGCGGCCGAGGCGGCGCACGTTGAGGGGAAGAGACATCATCGGCAGATGGGTGCGGCAGCGGCGTTCACAAGCGCAATCCTTGCACGGAAGACACCGGCGCATCGACGTGCATCGGACGAGAGACGCAATCCGTCGGACCAGCGCGACGGCAGGTTCGTGAATGTGCGCGTTACAACGTCCAGCGAATATCCGCATGCGCGCGCAACGCCTCGTGCACCTCGTCGTATTTTTCCCGCGAAGGGCAGGTGAAACTCACCGCGATCGACACGTACTTGCCTTCGCGTGACGGGCGCGAGCGCAGTGAGCCAGCGAGCACGCTGACGCCGACGCTGGTAAGGATTTCAGGGACCTTGTTTTCGAGATCGGCAGCCATGCTGCCCATTGCCGTGATCTCGAATACGCCCGGAAACTGGAAGCCCTGTTCCGGACTTTGCGCATGGAGGTTGTCGAGATCTTTCATCGTTACGCTCGTCGTCATCAAGGACGCCGTGTGCGCGGCGTCCTTGGTTCAGTCCATCAATTGGATTGCGGCGCAGCCGCAGAAACACTGGCGCCGGGATCGCCCTTGAACCACATCCAGACGCCGTCGGAAAAGCGCTTGAAGAAGCCGCCTTCGGCACCGTCCTCAAGCGCTATCAGTGGACGCTCGAGCAAGGTCTTGTCGTCGAGCTTCACTTTCAAGGTGCCAATGGCCTTGCCCTTGGCCAAGGGTGCGACCAAGCGCGAAGGCAGATCGAGGCTGGCCTTGAGGTCGCCGTAGCGGCCGCGCGGAAAGGTGACGAGTACGTCGTCGGTGACGCCGAGCGGGAGGTTTGCGATCGCACCCTTCCACAGTTCAGGCGTCGCCAGCGGCTTGCCAGCTTCGTAGAGTTTCCTGGTCTCGAAGAAGCGGAAACCGTAGTTGAGGAGTTCCTGGTTGTCGTCGGCGCGCTGCTTTTCGCTCGGCGCGCCCATCACCACGGCGATCAGGCGCTGGTCGCCGCGCTTGGCCGAGGTCGCGAGGCAGAAGCCCGCTTCCGCGGTGTGCCCGGTCTTGATGCCGTCGACGGTCTCGTCGCGCCACAGCAGGGTGTTGCGGTTGTGCTGCT
>JBDSFA010000298.1:0-24188 GCA_039919785.1 Dokdonella sp.
AAGCGCGAAGGCATTATCCTGACCGGCATGGATCGCTTCGACGAAGCCTTGCCGATCGTGCAGCAGGCGTGTGCAGCCACACGTACGAGTCTCGGCGAGGCGCACTACGCGACCCACGATTGCAACCTGCGCCTCGGTGTCGTGTTGTTCTACAAGGAGCGATACGCCGAAGCGGCCGAGCTGTTCGCGCCGGTTGTTGGGTATCGCGACCAGACCTTGGGTGCGGACGCGGAGAACACCTGGATCAGCTGGATCTGGCTCGCGCGCGCGTACCAGCACACGGATCGATTGAAAGAAGCGCGCGCGCTGTTCGAACGCGCTCACGCGAGCGCCGATCGCGTGTACGGTGAAAATAACCCGGTTGCGATGCCGTTCGGGCAGACGCTCGGCATGTTCCTTGAGCAGACCGGTGCGCACGCGGATGCAGAGAAAATCCGGCGCACGCTGCTGCAAAGGGCCCGTGTGGCACTGCCCGAAGGCCACATCAACACCGTGAAGTACGCTTGGGATCTCGGTGAGACGCTCGCATCCGAGCAGCACGACGAGGAAACGATCGCGTTCTACGCGGAGTGGGTGCCACAATGGGATCGCGCTTTCCCGGTCGACGATTCACGCCGGGTCGACGCGCACAAGTGGCTGGCGCAGGCGCAGGCGCGTCACGCCGAAAAGATGGGCGCAAAGCGCTAGCGCGAACAGCCGCGCGTTGCGACGCAGTGCGCAGCCTGCGTGTGCCCCGTCGATCGAGAGGCGACGCGTATGTTGCCGGCGCGCAGGTATCTGCACCGGAAACATCGCACGGCCGGACGCGCGCTGCAGTGCGGTCGACGGCGCGCCGTCAATCGATGCAGGTCGATTGCTCGAACCCATCCGCAAAGATCGCATCGCCGGCGACAATGCCGGTGCCGTTCAACGGGAGCGACGTTGCGCTGTTCGCCGGCGCGTCGCTGGCGGTGTACTCGATGCGAGCGGCATTGCTGACCGCGCCGGCCACGCTGGGTCGGAATGCGAGATCGAGCGTGCACGCGCTGCCGGATGAAAGGGTCAGGCCGTTCGCGCACGTCGTCGCGATCAGTGGGAAGCGCGGCTCGCCGCCGACCACGCTGCCGAGTGTGAGAGGCAAGGTACCGCTGCTGCGCACGTTGAAGCGCACGAGCGCCGAGGTGCTACCGACCGATGTCGGTTTGAACGTGCAGGTGCGTGGCTCGAAGGTCAGGCGTGAGAACGGAACCGACGGAATGCCGGCACCGCGCAGCTCCACGTAGAGGGTGATCGCACTGACCGTGAACACCGCATCCTTGAACGGAACGCGCAACACGGTCATGCGCGAATAGGCCGGCTGCACGGCTACCGGCGCAAAGGTCACATCGATCGTGCAGGGCGCGCCCGCAGCCAGGGTTTGTCCGTCGCAGGTCTGGGCGACGATATGGAAAAGGGTGTCGGTGATCGCCGGCGGCTGGACCGTCACCGGTCCCGGCATCAGATTGGTGAATGTGAATCGTTGCGTTGCGCTGGTCGTGCCGCCGACGACGTCGCCGAAATCGTACGGACCAGGTGCCAGCATCGGTGCCTGCGCATCGGCCGGCTGCACGATCTGCACCACGTGCATGGAGACGCAATCCTGCCCGGACTTCGGATAGTCGAACTGTGTCGAATAGTGGCGTGGCGAGGCGAACAGCGGCGTCAACGGCATGCGGCGGATATCCCACAACGTATCCGGGTTGCCACCGCGCTGGTGCCCCAGATACGGAACGCTGTTGCCGGGCCACAGTTGCAAGCCATCGTACAATTTCGTGTATTTGAGCGTGTTCGCGACACCGAGGTCGGGTCGACCCGGCAGCGTGTTCCAGGTCAGCGAACCGTCGGTCAGAATGCCCTGTCCATCCGATGCATGCAGCACGGCTTCGACGCGGCCGCCGTTGTAGTCCAGGTCGAAGGCGAAATGTGCGGTGTCGATATTGCTCTGCAAGCCTTCGTAGTGCGCGATGCGCAGATCGTTGGCCGGATTGCCGTCGTCGAAATAGACGATCAGCGACAGTCCGTTCGCGCTATGCCCGGGTTTGCTCGCGAAGCCGCTGAATGTGTAGTCGCCGTTGCCGCGCAGGCGCACCTGCGCGGTGACATCGGCACGATACGTCGCCGCGCTTGGCGGAAGGGGCGAATCCAGGGAGGGCCAGCAATCGTTGCTACCGCCACCGGCGACGCGCGTGCCGGTGATGTCAACGCCATCGAAGTGGATCTGTGGCTGGTCGTAGTCTGCATTGCCACCCGTGAGTCCCTCCTCCGGGAACTCGATGTCGATGCCGTTCCAGTACAGCAGTGCCAGCGTGATCGTTCCCGACACGCCGTCCAGATGCAGCGTCCCCGAGCCGCCGCCTTGCGTTGAGGGTGCGCCGATGCCGCCGACGCCGGCAATCGCGTAGTCGGTGCGATCCAGATGCAGATACTCGGTCATCGGCGTGTTGACGGCGTACGCACGCGGCAGATGCAGTGCGGCGATCAGGCAGAGCAGGGATGAGAGTGTGCGCAGGTTCATGAGATGTCCTCTTGAGTCATTCCACGTGAAAGCGCGTCAGTCGGGGCCAGGTTCGTCATTTCGCGGGAGTGAACGCGTGGCGTGCGGATCACGCGGGTTGCGTTCGTTGCCGGATGCAAGGAGGCAGCTTGCTACTGGAAACCATCCGCAAAGATTCGATCGCTGGAGCCAATTTCGACGGCTCCGATATCGCAGCCGGCTCCGAATGGACGTGTATAGCCGCGCTGGTCAAAATCGAGACACAGCGGCGTGACGGCGGCATCGAGGGCCACGCTCGTGGTCGCCGGCGCGTAGGTCGGTGTCGGGCCACCATGATCGCCCAAGGTGCCGAGGGCCAGGCTGCTGCTGCTCACCGAAACCAGACTATTTGCACTGGTCAGGCCGCAGGTGTTGCCAGGACTCTCGATGTCGGCGTTGTCCTGGAGCAGAGCTACGGCATCGAGATGGCAGGAGCCCGCCAGGATGCTGTTGGTCACACGGATTGCCGCATCTCCCACGCCGCCGAAACCGCCGATACCCAAACCCTGGATGCCGAACGGTGCGATCGTCGGTGCAACGATCGTCACGTGCCGCAAATTGATGTACGCGCCACCGCCATTGCGATAGCCGATCGCCGCACCGCGCGCTCCCGCTTGTGCCGCGGTCACACTGAACGAGTTTCCGCTGAACGTGCTGTTGCTGATGGAAACATTCGCGCCGTGCTCTGCCAGCACCGCACCGCCCGCGTTGTCGTCGACGCTGTTGTGGATGAAACTCGAGCCGCTGATCTCCACGTGCGCCGCGCTGTCGGCGTAGATCGCACGACTGTTGTTGTCGCGCAATTCACTGTCCTTGATGGTGACGTCTGCGTACACGTGGGTGGAAATCGGCCCGTTGTTGTCGATATAGCGCACGCGCAGAAGGTTCACCTGCTGTCCGATTTCGCTGCGGATGTGCAAGCCGGCGGTGTGGGTGATCGTGCTGTCCTCGATGGTCGTCGTGCCTCCATGCAATACCACCGCAGGCGCCGGCACGGCGCCCGGGTCGAGGTTGCCGTCCACGATCGAGCGTTGGATCAGCACCACCGGACCGCCGCCGTCAGGAACGGCGTAGAAATCTGCCATCGAACTGTCGACGATCGTGCAGGTTCCGGGCGACTGGCTGCACGCCAGGACGCCGCGGAATTCGCTGTCGTGCACTTCGAGCGAACTGCCCGCGCCCCCCGCCAGGATCGCGCCTCCGCCAACCGGCACCGCGACATCGTTGAGCAGGAGGTGGCTGTCGTCGTACGCGGTCAGCAAGTCGAAGGCGGTCGTCTGGATGCTCATGCCGCGCATGCTCAGGGCCTTGCCGATGACGGCGTTGAACAGGGCAACGTCGGTGATGACATGGGTCTGGGTAGCGCCTGCACCGACCAGTGAGAGTCCGCTATCGGGCGTCAGCGGACCACCGGTCAAGGTGTAGGTGCCGGCCGCGAGCTGGATCGTGTCGGTGCCGGTGAACGCGTCGTTGGCGTTCGCCGCAAGTGCCGCCTCGCGCAGAGAGCAATCGTCCGTCAGGCAGCCGCCCGGCATTGGATCGTCCAGTCGCGTCACCACAAAGGTCTCCGCTTGCGCGCGCAGGGTCAGGGTGAGCAGGGTCAAGGCGAGGAGCGTGCGCTGATTCATCGTGGTGTCCGTCGCGGCGATGGTCGCGGTTCTTGCCGCATTCATCCGTATCCACGGGAAAGCACGCCGGCGAGGGCCAGTCGGCGATGGCGGTGCGCCATGCCAGTCCGAACGGTCGCGCGACAGCCCGATTTGCGAAATTTTCACGTTGCTTCGATACATGCGATCTGCGCGCGTGATGCATGGCGAATGTGCGGTCCAGTGGTGCGGGTTGGCGCTTCGGCGTTCGCTTCTTCGTGGAATGGGCTAATCACGTAGATCGCCATGTTCACGCTGCATCCTCTGTTCGCTGCCAGTCTCCTCGTCGCCGCGCTGTCTGCGGCGGCCGCAACCTACACCGTCACGCGGAGTGAGGATCCGGCGCCGAACGGTTGCGCTGCGGGCGATTGTTCGCTGCGTGAGGCGCTCGCCGCTGCGGTCACGACGCCGGCTGGCGACACGATCGTACTCGCCGCAGGGGAGTACACAGTGACGCGCGGCGAGCTGTCCGTGGTGGGCGAGATCTCGATCGAGGGCGGCGGCGCAGACGACACGCGCATCGTCGGCAACGGCAATTTCGACCTGCTGCAGATGACGCCGCTCGGCGTGCTCGTGCTCGATGGCGTCATGCTGTCATCGCAGGGCGCTGCGGTCGACGTCGACAGCGCCACGGCGACGTTGCGTGGCGTGCGCTTTGCCCTGCGCGGCGAGCGTCCCGACGGGAAACCGACTCCGTCATCGGAGCCGGTTCGCCAGTGTGATGGCTATTGCGGTGTGGCGCCGAAGCGATTCGGCGCAGAGCTGCCCGCGATGAAGCCATTGAAGACCAGGGCGACGAGTCCGCCGACGGCAGGAACCAGGTTGATCAGGATCCACCACGCGGACTTGTCGACGTCGTGCCAGCGCTTGGCCTGGATAGCGAGGGCAGGCCACAGCAGCAGGAGGCTGGCCACCATCATTGCGATGCTGCTGCCACCGCCGGCGGCGGCCGGATCGGTCGCGCTCATGACGCTCATGACGCCCATGGCTGCAAATCCGCCGAACAGCAGCACCGACACAAGGACCAACCCCCAGTAAGGACCACGGCCAATGCGGCCATCAAAAGAGAACAACAGCGATTTCCAATTCACGATACAGCCCTCCCGGAATTGCAATGGGCGCGGCGGGATTGCCGTGCCTATCGGTACAAACGTAAAAACGCGCGGATTTGGAGCATGTCCCTTCATCCCCGCAAGGCGCGCAGCGCGCCTGTTTCTAGATCCACGAAAAACGGCGTCGTCGTGCGCCAGCTCCGTGGGTGTCGTCGCTGCAGACAGGAAATCCGGCTCGATGCCGACCCGGTTCGTCGGCAAGGTCCATTCGAGACTTGCATATCGAGTCAGGCGGACAGTCGACGTGTGTTGCAGGCGTACCCGGTTTCCGGCGCTGGAATGGCTCGGTGACGGCAGCGATGCGATGCGGTCGGCATAGATGCTGCTTGCAGGCCTGCTGCTTACAATCGTCGATCGTCGTTGCTACAGTCGGGTGGGAAATATCCAGCGCGTTGCGGTTGCGCATCCACCAGGCGCGCCGGCGGCGATTTTTTTGAGCTGTGACGCACAATCGGAAGGGGCTGCCGATGGAACTGCAGTGGCGACGCAGTGGCGTGCTTGCGCTGGTCTGCGCCGCGTTGTTCTGGGTGGATATTCCCTATCAGGCCCGTTTCTTCGGCGTCACCGAAACCGCATCGCTCGCGCATCTTCACAGTGGCTTCCTGTTCGCGGTTGCGATACTGCATCGGCAGCGCTTGCCCCTGCTGGCCTCCATCGTGGCTGCCTTCTGCGTCTGGGTCGGCAAGAACTTCCTCGGCGGCGGCGCACTTCTCTCGTATGCGTACGGTGCGGTCTTCTATGCCGTGACCTATGTCGGTCTGCGCTGGTCGGCGCGCTGGCTGGTTCCGGTCGAGCGTGGCGACTGGACGTTCAAGGCGGTCGACATGCCGCGTTTCGTGCTGGTCGGAATGTTCCTGTTTCCGCTGCTGCTGGCCGCTGTCAACGCGATTCCAGTCGATTGGCCGCCGGCTGAGGGCGATGGAGCGGCCCGGTTCAGCGATGCGATCCAGGTGCTGTTCGCGAAATTCTTCGGCGTGCTGATCATCTCCTTGCCGATGATCGTGCTGGGTACCCACGATCGTCATGAGGGTGTCGGCTTCTGGTGGCTCGATATCGTGCCGTGGCGCCTGCTCATCATCGGTGTCGCGTTACCGAGCGCAGCGTTGCACTTTGCTGCGGGTGGCGGCATCGACATCAACGGCGCTCTGGAGGTGCTGCTCGACTATCGGCTGCTGGTCGCGACGCTGATGATCTGGGTGGCGCTGAGGGTGGATCTGCGCTGGAGCATGCCGCTTCTGGTGCTGACGGAATTCCTGTTCGCCGCTGCGCTTGCGCGTCATGCCGGTGTTTCGACGCAATTGCCGGACCTTGCGGCGCTGCTGCGCATCGCGCTGGAATGCATGATGCTGGAATTGCTCGTCCTGCTCCTGTTGCTGTACAGCCGCGAGCGCGAGGCCGCCTCGGCGCGGCACGAGCGCGACAGCCTGACCGAGCCGCTGACCGGACTGCCAAACCTCGCCGCTTTGCGCCGGCAATGCGCGAAAGACGCCTTGCCGACCCTCGGTTTCCTGCTGCTCGATCGCACCGAGAAGATTTCCGCCGGCCTCGGCCTGCGCGCGCAAGCGGCGCTGCCGCGCTGGGCTGCCTTGCTCGTGCACGACATTGCCGACACCTATCACATAGGTACCGGCCAGTTGGTGCTGATCCTCCACCATGCCAGTCATGCGTCGGTGTGGGATACGGTGTTGCAGCGCCTGCACGATGGCGAATTTCTGTGGATGGAGCGGCACGTGCGCGTGCTGCCTTATCTGGGCGTTGCCGGCGCCGAACAACTCGGCGAAAATCTTGACGCACGCATCCTGCGCGCCTCCGATGCGGCAATCGAAGCGCGCGAGCGCGGCGAACTGCGCCAGCAACCGGCGGACACGCATTTCAGCGGCGAGCCGCTGGAAGCACATCGTCGTTCGCTGCAACTGTCGACGACCGTGCTCGCGCGCTTGCGCGCAGGCGAGGTTGAGCTGGATTTCCAGCCGCTGGCGCCGTTGTCCGAGCGGGCGGCGCGCGATGGGTCGATTTCAGGCGAAGTGCTTTGTCGGTTGCGCGATGATGTTGGGCGCCTGATGCTGCCCGGTGAATTCCTGGGCGAACTGCACGCAGACCGGCGCATGGTCGAACTCGACCTGGCCGTCCTGCGTCATCTGGATGGATGGCTGCGCGAGCATCGCGACCGCCTGCCGCCACTCGGGCGCATCTGCGTCAATATCGGTGGCCAGTCGCTCGCATCGCGTGTTTTCGCGCAGGAGTTGCTGCGCCTGCTTGATCAATTCGCATTGCCGCCGCAGCGTCTTTGCTTCGAAGTGACCGAGACGGCGGCGATCACCCATGCGCACGAATCGGCCCAGCTGTTCAGTGCAATACGCGAGCGTGGTTGCCATGTCGCGATCGATGATTTCGGCGTCGGCTACCAATCGTTCGAGCGTCTGAAGCAGATCCCGGCGGATGTGATCAAGATCGACGGCAGTTTCGTGCGCGATATCGTCAATTCGCCGCGCGATCTCGAACTCGTGCGCGCGACCGTTGCGGTCGCGCGGGCGTTCAATGCCGAGACGGTAGCCGAATGGGTCGAAGATGAGGCGACCGTCGAGACGCTTCGCGCACTCGGCGTGGACTGGGCACAGGGTTTCCACATCGCAAGGCCCGCACCGATCGACGATGTGCTGCTGGCGCGCGTAAAGCCCACATTCTGCACGCCGCGCTGAAGTCCATCCCGCTCGAAGGATAAAGTACATGGCACGAACTCCGCTGGTGGATCTGCTGCGTCGCGCGTCTGCGCTTGCGGCGATTGCGCGCGACACGGGCGAGCCACTGCTCCAATTGATCGGGCAAGAACGCGAAGCACGTACCGACCGCGCGCGGCGACGCTTTCTGCGGCAGTCGCTGGGCGTGTCGGCAGGATTGATGCTGGGCGCATGTACACGCACGCTGCCGCGTATCGACGATATCGACGACGTCGTCATAGTCGGCGCTGGCATTGCTGGACTGACCTGCGCGTGGCGACTGCGCCAGGCCGGCATTCGCGTGCGCGTGTATGAGGCGCAGGAACGGGTAGGCGGGCGCATGCTTAGCCTGCGCAACCATTTTGCCGATGGCCAGGTGTGCGAACTGGGTGGCGAACTCATCGACACAGGCCATGCGCGCATCCGCGCACTCGCGAGCGAACTGGGTCTGGTGCTTGATGATCTTGCTGAAGACCCGACAGCGGCGTTCGGCGACCTCTGGTTCTGCGACGGCCGGCGATACAGCGAGAGCGAGATCCTCGTCGCATTCGCGCCGCTGGCCGAGGCGATCCGGCGTGATGCCGCGACCTTGCCCGAAGCGGAGATCACCTACGCGGCCGGCGGCGGCGCCGAGGCGCTCGATCGCGAATCGCTGACGCGGTGGCTCGATCGTAACGGCGCCTCCGGTTGGTTGCGCAAACTGATCAATGTGGCGTACACGACCGAGATGGGACTGGAATGCGAAGAACAATCGGCGCTGAATTTCCTCACTTTCATTGATCCGGGCACGCAGAAATTCCTCGTTTTCGGTGAAAGCGACGAACGCTCCCACGTGCGCGGCGGCAATGACCAGATTCCGCAGCTTCTCGCGGCCAAGCTTGCCGATGCGCTAACGACAGGCGCCGTGCTTGAACGCGTGCGCCAGGATGCGGGCGGCGGCTACACCCTGAGTTTCAAGCGCGGTGCGGGCGCGTTCGAAACGCGCGCGCGTCGCGTCGTGCTTGCGCTGCCGTTCACGACCTTGCGCAGCGTCAAACTCGATCTCGAACTGCCGGCGGCGAAACGTCGTGCGATTGCCGAGCTGCGTTACGGCACCAACGCGAAACTGATGATCGGCTTCAACGAACGCATCTGGCGTACGCAACATGCGAGCGGCGGCAGCACCTACAGCAATCTGCCGTTGCAGACGACGTGGGAGACCAGCCGCATGCAGGCGGGTGCAGCAGGCATCCTGACCAATTTCGTCGGCGGACGGCACGGCGTCGAGATCGGCACCGGTACGCCGAAGGATCAGGCCGACGTTGCCGCGCAACAGCTCGAAGCGATCTTCCCCGGTATCGCGGCCGCGCGCGCCGGCGCGCACGAAGCACGTTTCCACTGGCCGACGCATGCATGGACGCAGGGCAGCTACGCCTGCCTCACACCCGGCCAATGGACCACGATTCGCGGCGCGATCGGCGAGCGTGTCGGCAACCTGCATTTCGCCGGCGAGCATTGCGCGTTCGACAACCAGGGCTTCATGGAAGGCGGCGTCGAAACCGGCGAGTGGGCAGCGGCCGCGGTCGTCGGCGCGCTCGATCACCAGCGGGCAGCGTGAGCAACCCGCTGCAATGCGGAGGTCAGGACTCGAAGCCGTTGTAGAAAATCCGGTCGTTCGTCTGCTTTTCGTACGCGCCGATGTCCGTCGCGTTGCCAAAGCGACGCTCATACAGGTTGCCACGCTGGTCAGATGGGATAGCGCCGGGTGCCGCCGTCGGTCCGGCATCGACCGCACATGAGCCGCTCCCCAACGCCTGCGTGTCGGTAGGCCCGCCGTTGTCGATGAGCAGGTCGAGTTTGGCATCGCAGGCGAGGGTGTCGACCGGCACACTGATATTGCGGCTGTACACACCGGCCAGGTTGTGGTCGCCGACCAGCGTCTGTGCGATGTCGCTGTCGATATCGTTGCCCGGTGTATTGCTGGCAAGTACGCTGGCGGTAGCGCTGAATACACTGGCTGCGAGCGGCCCGATGCTGAGGCCGGCGCCAATTCCAGCGCTGGCCAAACTGTTTTCCGCAATCGTGCAATAAATGAGGGTCACGTTCTGCGTGTGGATTCCCCCGCCGTTGCCAGCCGCTGTATTGCCGCTGATGGTCGAGTTCGTCAGCGACACGGACTGTGCGTTGATGCCGCCTCCGTTGCCGGTACCGTCGGTCATGTTGCGGCTGATGGTGCTGCCCGTGGCCGTGACCGAACCTTGCGCCCCCGCGACATCGACGCCACCCCCCGAACCGCTGGCAAAATTGTCATCGACGGTGGTGTTGGTCAGCGTGACAGCCGCTTGCGCATGGATGCCGCCTCCATTGCCGCCGGAGAAATTCCCGTAGACGAGGGAATTGATCAAAGTCAGGTTCGCGTTCGATCCACCGCGGAGCGCGCCCCCATCGCCGGCCGGTCGACCGTTGAACAATGTAAGCCCAAACAGCGTCAAGTTTGACGTTGTGTCGATCAAGCGAACATTCAGCGGTCCCTCGTTGGTCCGCGTGATCGTAACCATGGGTTTGCCGTTGCTGTCCAGCTTGCCGCTGAGTGTCACCGCCTTGGTCAGGACCAGCGCCGAGTCGCTCGCCATCGGCATGCCGCTGTAGAAGAAGATCGTCGTCGGCGAAGCGAAACCGGAAAGATCGATCTTGTCGTTGCTGCCAAATGCGCCACCGCTGTTGGTGCAGCCGGGGCCGAGGCTGGCCTGGTTGATCGAGGTTGCCGCGGCCACGATCGTGCAACTGCCGGATGCGCCCGCGGCGGTATCGGTGTTCACCGCGATCGTCGCAGCCGACGTCGAGCCTGCGAAACAGAGCGCGAGCGCAGCCGCGAGGGGAGCAAGGCGGGTTACGGCGGTCGCCGCGAAATTGCCCGGGTTGACGACGGCATGATAGGGCGTTTGGATCACTTCGATTTCCTCGAAAACTGCATGGAGTAGAGCGCGCAGCAAGCCCACGGACCATCGCACCGATGGGCGCGCGACGGGCTGCGCCAGGGCGGGATAACTCGCGACGGTAGCGGATTGCCGCCTCACGCTGCAATCTGCACCGCAGCGGACGGCCGGCCTTGGGAGTGGGGCTGGCCGTCGCTGGGTGCGAGCGAACCTTGAGCGAACCCGGCAGCACAGCGTGCACGGCACCGTTTCCAGCGTTGGCTGGCGACATCACCCGTTGAGTCCGCAACAATCCCGGCGCAGGCCGCAAACGAGGCCAGCCGCTTTTCCAGTGTTTTGGCGTTTCATCCCGTAACGAACGCGTTGCTACGAGGGGAACACCATGCGTCGCTACCACGCCATCCAGTTTGCGATTGCCGGAGCCATCCTATGCACACCATCCGTGCATGCTGCGACATTCTGTGTAGCAACCGCGACTGCCCTGCAGACGGCGCTCGATACGGCATCCACCAACAGCGAAAACAACACGATCAAGGTGCAGGCTGGCACCTATTTGGCGCCGCTTGGCGGTTTCGGCTACTAGCGCAGCAGCGGCGCTTTTTCGCTGGATATCGAAGGGGGATGGAATGCGGCCTGCTCGCTGCAGACGCACGCCGCCGCGCTGACCGTGCTGGATGGGCAGTCGCAGACCAACATCATGAGCATGAACGATGACAGCGGAACCAGCATGACTATCCGCTATCTGAACTTGCTGCACGCGCTGACGGCATCGGTGACGGCATCGCCACCCTTCCGAGTCATCGCGCCCGGTGCAGTGCATGTCGACAATTGTTGCTTCAGGCTCGACATCGTATCGAGGTTCTCCCCGGAACCTGTGATCTACCTCCTGACCGTCAACGGGCCGGTCTACTTCACCAACAACATCATCGCGAACAACACGGCGCCCGCATCGCAAGATATCGTGGTATTCGCTCTCAATACAGGTGCCGGACCGGATGTAACTTTCTACGCCAACAACAACACGATTGCGGACAATGCGTTCGACAATGTCTCGCAGGGTTCCGGCACGATCGCGCTGGAACCCGGCGCACACGGTTCATTTGCCAACAACATTCGGTGGGGAAACGGCGGCGCCGAATTCGCGCAGAACATCCCCATCCACCCCGTGCTGCTGAACAACGACGTCGATGCGCTGAACATCACACCGGGTCCGGGCAGCAGCGGGAACATCGGCGCCAATCCGAAGTTTGTCAACACGAACAATCATCATCTGCTGCCCGGAACACCGGCTTACAACGCCGGCTACGCTGCACCGCCCGGCGGTTATGGCGTGGTCGACCTCGATGGCAATCCGCGTGTCGCGTTGGGAACGGTGGATATCGGAGCGTACGAGTTGCAGACGGAGCCGGACGAGATCTTCAAGAATGGTTTCGACGGAGCCTGAGGCGCGCGGCGTCGAACCGCTGTCGGCAGAGCGGGACGCATGCGCATGCACATTGCTCGATAGCGGCGCCGCGTGCCGACATCCATGGCTGACGAAGTAACGCTGTCGCCCCGTGCGATCAAGGTGACGTTCTTGTCAATGATGTTGAGGTGCTGAACGGTCCCGGTGTGTTCGCGCGAGATGTAGAGGTTCGTGCCGTAGGCGCAGGTGGCGCTATCGATGGCCGACTGAATGTCGTTGTTCGTGCACCCAACGTCGCTCGCTGTGTCGCCAACATAAAGGTCAGGCGGCGGCTGGAACGAACTGCAGGCGGCACTCGCATCCCTCGCCGTAAGCGCCAGCGCGAGCACCGCCATTGAGCAAACCGCGTGCATCAGCAACGCGGGTCCCAGCTGCGTGGGCGGGAATCGTCGCTGCGACATGGTCGCTATCCGCTCGCGCCGGGATGGCCGGCCTCATCAACAACGCCGTTCGCCATCCGTTGGGGCCATTCGCGGACACCCGTCCTCAGTTGAATCCGTTCGCAAAGATCTTGTCGACGACCGATCCGGCTTCGTAGGCGCCGAAATCGTACGGCGTGTTGACCGGATAGAGCGAGTACGGCCGAATGGCGCCATCAAGATCGATGGTGGGCGGCAGATCGTTCGGGTCGTTGTTCCAGGCCCAGCGGTTGACCGCTGACGAAGTCGTGCTGATGTGGAAATCGCCGTTGTTGGCATTGACGAACGGATCGGTGAGGTACTGCACGTTGATGCCAGTGTCCATGCCGCTAACGCTGCTGGCGCCGATGTCGCGCAGCGTGACTGGGACGCCCACACCCACCAAGTAAGCCGCCACCGGATCGTTCGGTTGCACCAGCAGGCTGTGCAGGATCTCCAGCGAGGCCGGCGGCAGGATCACGCTGAACAGCGCGCTGCCGGCCAACGTGTTGTAGGCAATCGTGCTGTTGGCGATGTGCAAATCGTTGGAAAGATTGTAAATGAGGCTGCCGCCCTGGTCGATTTCATTCTTGGCGAGCAGACTGCCCTCGATCTTCATGTAGGCATTGCCCCCGATCAGTGCGCCGCCGCGATTGCCGCGCATGCGCCCTTGATACAGCAGGAACGCGGAGGAGCCTGAGCTGCCGGCTGCGTTGACGTCGACGACGGCGCCGCCAATCGAATGGTTGTCGTTGATCGCATTGCATTCGATGCCGGCTGAGCATGCGGGTATCGAATCGCCGACCTGGCTCTGCGCCAGCTGGATCTGCGTTGCGACCGATGCGCTGCCGCCGCTGGAAAATGTGTAGAACGCGGCGCCCTCGTACGCGGTGTTCTGCTGGATGATCGCGTTCTCGAAACCGGCGAACGAAAAGATCTGCTGGTTCGACGAGATCGAGGACAGGTAGAACGCGCCACCCTGGCTTTGCGCCGTATTTTCGGAAACGATCAGCGGCTGCGCCGCCCTGTCGTTCCATAGCAGGATCTCGTAGTTGCCGGCATGCGTGGTCGAGTAGTACACGCCGCCGCCGTTGCGCTGCGCGTAGTTGTTGCCGATGAAAGCGTAGGGATAAATGCTGTGATCGTTCACCAGTATGTTTGAATCGATCGCGTAAATACCGCCGCCGTCGCTGGTGGCCGATCCGGTTGCCATGTTGGCGAGGATGTTGCTGCCGCCCGAAATCGCGACATCGACCTTGCTCAGATACATACCGCCGCCGTTGGCCGTCGCGCTGTTGCTGTTGATGCTGGTACCGATCAGTTTCAGCTGCATGCGGAAGACGTCGTTGCCGCTCACGAACAGGCCGCCGCCGTAATCGGCGTGATTGGAATACACCAGCACATCGCTGAGCGTCAGCGGACCGGCGACGACGGATGAGACGGCGCCTTTGCCGTTTTGCAGAACCAGATGCAACAGGGTCAGCGATCCGTTGCCGCTGTGCACGATCAGAGGACCTGCGGGCACCGCGCCTTGTCCATCGAGGGTCGAGCGGCCGGTCGAAATGCCCGCACTGCAATTGGCGAAGCCGCCTTCGATGGTCAGTCCGTCAGCGTCGTGATCGGTGATCGTGGTCTGGCCGGTCCACGGGCCGCCGGAGATCGCGATCAGCTCAGGTCCCGACGTCTGGCCCGCGGCTTGAACCGCAACCGCAATATCGTGGTACTGGCAGGCACTATCGGACGCGGGTCCCACCGTGAGCATCGCGTGCGCATGGCCGAACGCGCCAGCAACTCCAATCAGGGCGAGATGAAAGACCCATGCATGAGGCCGATTCCGGATGGTGGTGGTACGCATTGCGTTCTCCTGCTGAGGCCGTGTGTCGGCCGTATTCAACAGAACGATGAAGGGCGCGGATTCAAGACATGGGTGGGAAGGGCGCTCAAAAAACGCGAGCATCGGCGAGCGAATCCTGCCTCACCGGTGCTCGCCAGGGCGCAACTTGGAATGGAGCGGCGGGCCGCCCCGGACTCATGGACTCTCGAAGCCATCGCGGAAAACCGTATCGGCACTCGAGCAAGGATGTTGCCGTTCGTAGGCGCCCAGATCATGCACGCCCCACAGGTTGGTGACTGAAACATCCTGGTCGTGCGGAAAATTGTCGAGGTCGCGGTCGTCGCCGACGATCGCAGGCGCGTAGTCGACGCCGAGCGAATTGAGCTGCAGGTGATAGTCGCCATGTGCCGCATCGATGAAGGTCGCGTGGCCGAGCGCGACGCCTTCGACGGCCGGCAGCGTCGACACGTCACTCGACAGCACATAGTCGACCTGCAGATCGGCTGGACCACCGGAGCAATCCAGCGCGAGATTGCCGGACTCACCGATGATGCTGTTCGTCAGGGTCAGCGGACCTTCGGCGTGGATCGTGTAGGTCGACAGGATCACGTTGTTTGCGATCGTGCAGTTGTTGATTTCGAGCAGACCGGAATCGGAATTCAACAACTGGCGCGTGACGTCGTTGTCGATCAGCAGGCAGTTGGATATGCACGCGGGCCAGTCGTCGGAGCGGATCGCGTAGGCGCCCTCGTTTCCCTGCATAACGAAACGATCGCCGGCCAGCGTGGAACTCCTGCCAATGCGGATCGTCGCGGCCAGTGTCGCGTTGCCATCGGCGTCGCCGGCGACATTGTCGTTGATCGTGTTGCATGGCACGCCGGCAGCGCAGCGACGCGCAAACGCAGGCAGACCGGCTCGGCAGTCGGGAGAGTCGAAAATGGAATGGTTCAAATGGATGTCGCTGGCCGCGTCCTCGATTCCGTCGGTAGCGTAGTCCGCATAGATCGCGCTGCCGTCCGGCGCACCGTTGTCGTCGATGCGGAAATCGAATGCGCACACGGTGGCCCGGTTGATCGCCGGGAAGCCCTGGTAGCCCTTCGCATAGATTCCACCGCCGTTCTCCGACGCGAAATTCTGCTGCACGCGCACCGGGCGCGCGGGGTCTACCGTATAGAGGTGCACGTGGGCATCCTGGCCGCTCGAACTTCCGGCAGTGACTGCCATGCCGCCGCCATGCAGCGCATCGTTCGCGTAAACCACCCCGAGTGAGCCGGTCCCCGGCGATGCAATGTCGGCGTGTGCAGGGACGACGATATTGATGCCGCCACCGTAGCCGTTCGGCGCATGGTTGAGCGCAATCAACGTGTTGTCGTAGAGGACCGACATGTAGCTGCTACCGGTGAGCCGGATGCCGCCGCCGGAGTTCGCCGCCGTATTGTTGAGAATCGTCAAAATTGATGCCGCCGCCGTAGGTAGGATTGACGCCGTTGAGATTGTTGCCGCCCGTGATCTCGATGTACTGCAAGTTCACGTTGCTGCTGCCGTGGATATACAGCACGCTGTCGCCGCTGTCGCCGCTGTCGCCGCTGTCGCCGGCGCCGCTGATCGTGATCACGGGCGATGTCGGCGTCGGCGGACAGCCGCCTTCGCATATGCCGGGTGGCCCGCACCCTTGAGTGGTAGCCGTCAGCAGCAAGCTCTTGTTGTTGATGTCCAGATGCTGCGCGGTGTAGGTGCGCTCGCCGGTCAGGACGATGATGTTGCTGTCGCAGGTAGCGTGGTCGATCGCGGACTGGATGTCGTTGTTGGTGCATTGCGCATCGCTCGCGGTATCACCGACGTAGCGGTAGTTGGGCGCACCGGGCGCGCAGGCTGCGCTGGCGAGAGGCATGCCGAAGGCGAAGCGTACGAGCGACGACGCGAGCAGCTTCGACGCGAGGCGGATGGAGATGAACATGGAACGCTCCCCGAACCAGGCCCGCTGAGTGGGCACAGACAAGGAACGAAATTTTTCCGGAAAGTTGGACATGCCTGCCGCGAATGGCCGCATTCCGACCGCGTTGCAGATCCGGCTCTATTGAGCGGCGTGTAAGGCCGCTGTCGCAGTCACGATCGACGCAGCCGACGGGTCATCGTAGCGCCGGCTCGCATCCAGCGCGCGCTGTGCCCAGTCGCGCGCGCCGCCCATGTCGCCATGCCTGCGCAGTACTTCGGAACGGATGAGCCAGATCATGGGTCCGCTACGCACGTCGAGCCGGCCCAGCACATGCTCGAACGCGTCGACGGCGCGCGCGCTCGCGTCGAGCGCAGTGGGAAAATCGTTGCGCAGCATCGCCAGACGCGCAAGGTCGCTTTCGGCCAGTGCAGTCGTCACGATCTTGCGCCCGTGCGTCTTCGCCATCACCTCGCGCAATTGCGCTTCGGCGCCGACGAGGTCGTGCTGGTCGACGAGAAAGCGGCCCCAACGTTCGCGCGCGTCGATCACCGTGCGCGCATCGGGCGCTTCCTTGGCAATGCGTTCGTCGAGTGAGGCCTTGATCATCGTGCGTGCCTCGTCGGTACGTCCGGCGCGATCGTAAGCGTCGCCGAGGATCAGGCGATTGCGGCGCAGCTCATAGTCGACCGAAGGCTTTTCGATGTAGACGCGTTGCGCCGCTTCAAGCAGCGGGATCGCTTCACGCGCGCGGCCTTCGGCAGCGAGGCATCCGGCATAGAACTCGCGCGCGTATTCGTCGTAGGAGTCGTCGCTCCACCCCGGCGGAATCAATTTCAGCAAGTGATCGAACATTACGTGCGCGCGTGCGCGCTCGCCGCGTCGGTGTACTGACCATGCGTGCTGCGCCGCCGGCACCCAGGCGGTGCTGTGATCTTCGCCGAATGTCCTGCGCGCAAACTCTTCGCTGTGTTGGTAGGCATCCTCGGCACCCGCGTAGTCGCCTTGGTCTTCGCGCGATTGCGCGAGGCCGGGATAGGCCAGGTGCTGCAGCTCCGCGTCGTCGCGGGGACGGCTGTTCGCCGCAGCCGCGATGGCGCGCAAATACAGCTGCTCGGCGCGTGCCGGATCGCTGGAGAGCACGCGGAACCCGAAGCTGTCCAGCGCATGCACATAGCCCGGGTTGTCCGGCGCGACTCGCGCAAAGAGATCCACCGCATGTTCGAGTGCGGTATCCGACTGCTGGCGCGCTGCATCGTCTTCTGCCAGCAAACCGCTCTGAACCTGCCACCAGCGCGCCCGTTGCACGGCGCGATCGAGACCGGCACGCTTGATCAGCGGGTCCGCCTGTGCGAGCGCCTTGCGTGCGCCAGCGTAGTCGTTGCCGTCGCTCGCATGCTGCGCATCGTCGATCAAGCCGTCGATGATCGCGGGGTGCGCGTCTCCGTAACGTCGACGTGCCAGGTCGATCTGTTGAGTATGCAGGGTCCGGTATCTCGCGTCGTCGTCCAGCTCGCGATAGATTGATGCTGCGACGCCGAGCAGCTCAATCTGCGTTTGCGCATCGCCGTCGAATTCCTGCGTGATGCGCGGTGCATTGAGATCGAGCAACTCGCGCGCGGTGATCTGCCCGCGTGGTTTGTCTTGCGCGACACGCGGATCGCTCGCACGAAACATGTCGATGAGGAAATCCTTGATCGTCGCTGCACGCGCTGCTTCGGTGCGCGCGATGCCTGTTTGCCAGAGTGCGATACCGAGCGCCGCGAAAATCGCGAGCAGCAGGGCCAGGGTCGTCGCGACGCCGCCGCGGTGGCGCGCGATGAACTTGCGCGCGCGATAGAGGCGCGAAGGTGGATGCGCGCTCACCGGCAGTCCGCCGAGATGACGTTCGACATCGTCGGCAAGCGCGCCGGCCGAAGCGTAGCGCCGTTCGGGCTCGCCATCGATCGCCTTCACGACGATGTTGTCGAGGTCGCCACGCAGTTGCCTGCGCAACATGCGCACGGCCATGGGCGGCGCGTCTGGCTCCACGCGGCTGCCAACCTGGGATGACGGCGTGCGCGTGTCGCCGTGCTCGCGGCGACGGCCGGTGACGAGCTCGCCGAGCAGGATGCCGAGCGCATAGACATCGGTCGCGGTGGTGACGAGGCCGCGATTGAATTGCTCCGGTGCGGCATAGGCCGGCGTCATTGCGAGCGTCTGCGTATGCAGGGCATCGTCCTCGCCTTCGCCATCGAGCAGTTTGGCAATGCCGAAATCCAGCAGCTTCACATCGCCGTCACGTGTTACCAGCACGTTCGACGGTTTCAGGTCGCGATGCACGATCAGCGCGCGATGCGCGGCTTCGACCGCACGGCAGATCGCAACGAACAGGCGCAGACGCTGGCGCAGGTCCGAGCGGTGTTCGCGCACGTAGTCGGTGATCGGCGCGCCTTCGACGAATTCGAGCGCGATATAGGGCACGCCGGCGTCGGTCACGCCACCCTCGATCAGGTGCGCGATGCCAGGATGGCGCAGTTGCGCCAGTGCACGCCGCTCGCGACGGAAGCGGTTCTTTTCCTCCTGCGAATACAGGCCGCGACGCAGCAGCTTCAACGCCACGGTCTGCTTGACACCCGATTGTTCGCGCTCAGCGCGGTACACGATCGATGAGCCGCCTTCGCCGAGCTTGTCGAGCAGGTTGAACGGTCCGATGCTGGCGCCGGGCGATCGTATCGCGGCATCCGGCTCGCACTCGCCGACGCGGCCGAGGAGGTCGTCGAACGAGCGGTCGAGGACGTCCTCGTCGGTGTCGGCACTGAGCATGCGATCGATCGCGTGACGCTGATCGGGATCGCGGCAATGCGTGTCCAGCCATGCGGCACGTTGTTCCGCCGACAGCACAAGTGCCGCTTCAAAAAGATCACGCTGGTTTCGAGTGGGCTCGATCATGGCCGGTGCATCGTGGCTTGCAAGTGAAGGCGTCGTCGCTGTTCGTCGCCTGCCATTCGCCCCCCTTCTGAAGCTATGGGTCGGCGCGGCGAACTCTGCCGTGCCGGTATCGCATCACTTGTACGCAGGACCGTGTGCGAGCCACGCGTCCAGCTGCTTGGCGACATCGCGTGCGCGCACATCGAACTCGCTGCGCAAGCTTTGTACAAGGTCCTGCTCGCGCCGTGCTTCGGCGCTGTTTCCGGCTGCGCTGGCCATGTCGGCGAGGCCGCTGTGCGCCTCGATCAGCAGGGCCAGCGGACGTTCGGGTGCGGCAGCGGCTTCATCGAGCGCGGTGCGATAGTGGCTGGTCGCTTCCACCGGCGTACTGCGCAGCACATCGCCAAGCAGCAGTTCCGCACGGATGCGCGCAGAATTTCCGCGCGCGAACGAAGCGCCGGCAATCTTCTCGGCTTCGCGTGCGGCAGTCATCGCTGCATCGTGCGCTCCGGTCGCCGCGAGGCTGCGCGAGAGCAGGGCGAGGGGTTCGAGGTTGCGCGAGTTGTCGTTGCCATACAGTGGGCGAAATGTCGCCAGTACCTGCTCCGCATAGGCGCGAGCGGGTTCGGGCTGACCCAGCTTCAGCAGGGCGCGACCCAGCGGCAGACGCAGCATCGCGATAGCGCGCGCATTCGGCTGCTTCAACGCGAGTTGCAGTGCGAGCATTCTTTCCAGTTCGGTGCGTGCCTGTTCTGCGCGACCTTGCCGCGTCCAGCTTTCCGCGAGCCAGGCACGCGGGCCGAAGGCGAGCGGGAAGTCCGCGCCGAACCGCGCAATCATGATGGCGTCCGCATCCGCGAATACGCGTTCCGCGGATGGCCAGAGTTCCTGGTCGGCGAAAATCCAGCCGATACCGTACAGCCAATTGGAAAAGGACGGGTTCGGTGCCGGCAGTGTCTTGCGCAGGAAATCGCCGCTCGATTCGAGCAAGCCCAGGGCTTCGCCCCAGTGCCCGAGTTTGGTCAGGCATTCGGCAAGGTCGCTCATGAAACGCGCGCTCGTCTCGTGTTCGCGACCGTAGCGCCGCACGGCTTCATCCACCAGCGCGCGTTCCATCGGCAGCGCCTGCTCATAGCGCGACATCTGCGAATAGGTGTAGGCGAGCTCACCGCGGATCGCGAAGGCGCGGTCGTCGAATTGACCCGGCTGCAGTCGATCATAGATCGCATTGGCTCGTTCGAGATAGGCGACAGCCTGCTTGAGGTCGCCCTTGGTGCGCGCAATCGATGCCAGCTCCACCAGGATATCCATTTGCCCGGAGTTGGCGTTCGCCTCGCCACCGGCGTTGCCGAGCACCGAGCCCAGGCGCGCGGCGGCAAGATCCAGCCGACCCTCGTAGAAGTCCAGATGACTGAGCGTGGCGACGGCGGTCAGGTACGGTCCGGCATCCGGACGCAAACGCGCTTCTCCGACCGCGACCGCTTCGCCGGCAAGATCAAGTCCGCGCTGGTGCTGGCCCAAGCGGTGCAACACATGGCCGGCGATCGACAGCAGCTCGACGCGCAGGGACGGTTCGACCGCCGCGTCCGCGCGCAGCTCGGCAATGCCCTTCTCGAAAATCTGCTCAAGCGTAGGGCGCTTCTCCGGCGGCACGTCCGGATCGAGGCCACTGAACAGGCTGACCAGGGTGTCCTTGACGCGTTCCGCACGTGTCGCCTGTTCGTTTGCACGATGCGCCTCGCGCCTCGCGATCTGGGCCTGCCACAACGCAACCGCCAGCGCTGCGATGATGGCGAGTACGAACAACAAACTGCTGACGACGCCACCGCGATGGCGGCCAACGAATTTTCGCGCGCGATACCACGATGAGGGTGGGTGCGCGCCAACGGGCTCGCCAGCAAGATGGCGTTCGATGTCGTCGGCAAACGTTCCAGCCGATGCGTAGCGCCGCTCCGGCTCCGCGGTCGTCGCCTTGATCACGATATTGTCGAGGTCGCCGCGCAGCTGCCGGCGCACGGCTTTCGGCGATGCCGGCAACTCACCCGGGGCCGTGTGTTCGCTGATGCGCGACGACGGCGTGCGCGAGTCGCCGTGTTCGCGGCGTTGGCCGGTGATCATTTCATCGAGCAGGATGCCGAGCGCATAGACATCGGTCGCGGTCGTGATCTGGCCACCGGAGAACTGTTCCGGCGCCGCATATGCCGGCGTCATCGGCACGTGCAGGGTGCGCGTGTCGTCGCCGCGCGCATCCGCGTCGAGCAGCTTGGCAATGCCGAAATCGAGCAGCTTGATATCGCCTTCGTGGGTGACGAACACATTCGAAGGTTTCAGGTCGCGATGCACGATCAAGGCGCGATGCGCCGACTCGACCGCACGGCAGACCTGCACGAACAGACCCAGTCGCTGGCGCAAATTGAGTTGTCGGTTGCGCGCATGCGCCGTGATCGGTTCACCTTCGACCAGTTCCAGCGCGATGTAAGGCGTCCCGGAGTCGGTGAGGCCGCCTTCGATCAGGCGTGCAATGCCGGGATGGCGCAGCTGTGTGAGTGCGCGCCGCTCGTCGCGGAAGCGGCGTTGTTCGTCGGCCGTGTAGAGGCCGCGGCGCAACAGCTTCAGTGCGACCGCCTGCTTCACGCCGGCTTGTTCGCGTTCGGCGCGAAACACGATTGAGGAGCCGCCTTCACCCAGCTTCTCCAGCAGGCTGAACGGGCCAATGCGCAAGCCTGGCGTCGGAGCCGCCGGCTCGGCGTGGCCAATATCGTCGAGCAGGGCATCGAACGAGTGATCGAGCATGTGCGCGCCCGCGTCGGCGGCGAGCATGCGTTCGATCGCGCCGCGCTGCGCCGGATCGACGCAATGCTCTGCCAGCCAAGCGGCGCGTTGCTCTGGCGCCAGCGCCAGGGCGGCTTCAAACAGGTCGCGCTGGTTCGGTGCCGGATCGATCATGGTGGTCAAGCGCGCCGTGCATGCGGGTTGTCTGTTCCGATAACGCTGTAACGGCCGCAGTCAGGACATCATTCGAGTGCCGCGTGCAAAAAAGCCCGCGCGTAACGCCAGTCCCGATCAACCGTGCGCCGGGTCACCTTGAGGACATCGGCGATCTGTTCGGGCGTCAGGCCCGCGAAATAGCGCAGCTCGACCACGCGCGCGGCGCGATCGTCGGTCTGTTCCAGTTTCAGCAGGGCTTCCTCCAGCGCGAGCGCCTGCTCGGCGCTCTCGATCGCCGGCTGTGCCTCGGCGTTCGCGGTGAACGTGACCTTGACCCAGTCGCCGCCTGCCTTCTGGCGCATGCGCCCGCGTGCGCGGTCGACCAGAATGTGGCGCATCGCGCGTGCAGCGTAGGAAAAAAACTGCCCCGGATGCTCGAACGCAAGTGCGCGTCCGCCATCGAGGCGCAGGTAGACCTCGTGCACCAGTGCGGTGGTATCGAGCGTGTTGTGCGCGCCTTGCGTGAGCTGGCGGCTGGCCAGCTTCTTCAGCTGGTCGTACACCGCATCGAAGGACACCGACGTTGGCGGTCCGGAGACGTCATCGGCGGCAGGTGGCTCAGTCGCGGGCATGGGCGATCCTCACTGCGATCGCTGCAGTGTAGTCCGCGCATCCTGCCTGCGCGACTATGCCGTCAAGCCGGCCGGCCCGTTGGACTTGCCGGCTCACATGTCAATTGAAGCCGTTCGCAAAAATGACGTCCGGATTGAATTCGAACGCGCCGATATCCGCGTCCGTGCCGATCACCCGAGGGAATCCGCTCCCGCGCTGATCGACGCTGCCGTTACGTGTGTTGTTTCCATGATTGATCGCCGGACTGCTTGCGCGCAGGGCGTGGGTGTAGGTGTGACCGCCATTGCTGCGCAGCGGATCGAGGCGCGGATCGGACTGCAGCGTGTCGGCAGGCAAGCTCAGCGTGCTCATGACGACGAGATTGTGCGAACTGCTTGCTGCAATGGTTCCGAAATGTTGGGTGCCGACGTCGGAGGGAGCTGACGCAGCGGTGTTGCCGGCGATGATCGTGCTTTGCAGATCCACTGCATAGTCACTTGCCAGCAGTCCGGCTCCGGCGGGAATCTGCTCGGTGTTGAACGCTATCGTGCAGTTCTGCAGCGCGATGGCTGCGTCCGTGTGCAGGCCGCCACCCGATCCCGAGGTCGCATGGTTGCCCGATATCGTGCTGTCGAACACGATCGATGGCATCGGCGTGTTGCCCCCGAACAGCTCCAGACCGCCCGCATTGCCGGCTTCATTGGCGGAGACCGTGGTCCATTCCATGTAGGTGCGTCCGAGCGTGGTCGCACCGCCACCGCCGCTGTCGTGCGGCGACGTTGCACGGTTGCTGTCGATGGTGTCGTACTTGGCGAGCAGCGCGCCGAGTGCGTAGACACCGCCGCCATGTGCCGAACTCGATGCGCCCACGCCTTCGGCGGTGTTGCCGGTGATCGTACTGCCGCGCAGCTGCATGCTATGGAACGAATACACGCCGCCGCCATCGATGATTCCGTGCGTGGACGCACTGCTGGCCCGGTTGCCACTGATCGTCGTCGCCGATACGACCATGTCGCCATACGCATAGGCACCGCCGCCGAGCGCGTGGCCGAGATCGGTCGACAGGATGTTGTTGCTGATCGTCGAGTTGTACAGGAACAAGTCGCCGTGCACGGTGATGCCACCACCCTTGTAGAAACCCGTGCCGGAGATGTTGCGCAGCTCGCA
>JBDSFA010000105.1:0-3775 GCA_039919785.1 Dokdonella sp.
CCGCCATGCAGCGCTCTATTTGACACAGACGCGCACTACGTGAGCCTGCACAGCAACGATGCCGCATCGCGCAGAAACTGCCACTGGGCGCTTACACGCGTGCAAACACCAGACTGGCGTTGGTGCCACCGAAGCCGAAGCTGTTCGACATGACCGTATCGAGTTTTGCGGCGCGACTCGCACGCAGAATCGGAAATCCTTCTGCGCGTTCGTCGAGTTCTGAAATATTCGCCGAGCCAGCCATGAAGCCATCCTGCATCATCAGCAGGCTGTAGATCGCCTCGTGAACGCTGGCCGCGCCGAGGGCGTGACCGGTCAGCGCCTTGGTCGACGACAAGGGCGGCATCGCATCGCCGAAGGCCGCACGCACCGATTGCAATTCGACGATGTCGCCGAGCGGCGTTGCAGTACCGTGCGTGTTGAGGTAGTCGATCGGCCCGCTTACGTCGCGCAAAGCCATGCGCATGCATCGCACTGCGCCCTCTCCCGATGGTGCGACCATGTCCGCGCCATCGGAAGTGACGCCGTAGCCGATCAGTTCGGCATGGATGCGCGCGCCGCGCTTCTTTGCGTGTTCGTAATCTTCCAGCACCAGCATGCCGCCGCCGCCGGCGATCACGAAACCGTCACGCGCGGCGTCGTAGGGGCGCGATGCCATTGTCGGCGTGGCGTTGAAGGCGCTGGACAGTGCACCCATCGCGTCGAATTGCGCGGTCATTCCCCAGTGCAACTCTTCGCCGCCGCCCGCAAACATGATGTCCTGTGCGCCGTGACGGATCAGATCGGCGGCGGCGCCGATGCAATGCGCGGATGTCGCGCACGCCGCAGAGATGGAATAGCTGAGGCCAAGGATGCCGAACGCGGTGGCCAGAGTGGCCGATACCGTAGAGCACATCGTTCGCGGCACCATGTAGGGGCCTACGCGACGCACACCCTTCTGGCGCAGCAAATCGCCGGTCTCGATCTGCCACTGCGCAGAGCCGCCGCCCGAACCGGCGATCACGCCGCTGCGTGGATGGCGCACCTGATCGATGAGGAGCCCGGCGTCGGCGATCGCATCACGCAGCGCGACATAGGCGTAGCCGGCGGCATCGCCCATGAAACGCCGCAGCTTGCGATCGATCACGGCGTCGAGTTCGATCTGCGGCAAGCCGGCGACGTGACTGCGCAGGCCACGCTCCACATAATCGGGGATCATGCTGATGCCGCTTTGCGCTTCGCGCAGCGCGTGCGATACCGTCGCCGGCAGGTTGCCCAAGCACGACACAATGCCCATTCCTGTGACCACGACGCGGCGCACCTCAGAACCCCTCGGTGGACTGGAACAGACCCACGCGCATATGGGCCGCGACATAGATCAGGCGATCGTCGACGAAGGTCCTGCCGTCGGCGATGACCAGTGAAAGTTTTCCGCGCACAACACGGCGGATATCGATTTCATAGCGCACGAGTTTGGCGCTCGGCAACACCTGGCCGGAAAACTTCACCTCGCCGACACCGAGTGCGCGGCCGCGCCCCGGCTCGCCGAGCCAAGGCAGAAAGAATCCGCTGAGCTGCCACATCGCATCGAGACCGAGGCACCCCGGCATCACCGGATCGCCAGCGAAATGGCAGCCGAAGAACCATAGTTGAGGATGGATATCCAGTTCCGCGTGCAGCATGCCCTTGCCGTAGGCACCGCCCGTGTCGTCAACATGGGTGATTCGGTCGAACATCAGCATCGGCGGCGAGGGTAGCCGCGCATTGCCGACACCGAACAGTTCGCCGTTGGCGCATGCAAGCAGCTGGGTGCGATCGAACGAGGTGGGTCGAGTCATGGGAATAGCGGCATGAAAGATGAGGTCGAGTCCGTAGCGACAGGCGTACTGCCGCCTTGATCGGGATCAAGCAAATGCTGGGTCCGGCCATCGGCCGCAGCCATACCACCTTGCTCCCCGGCGAAGTTTGCGCCTGACCTGGATCAATATGGGCTGAATGCGATTGATTCATACTACCGCAATGAACGAACGAATCGAAGGCACGGGCACATTACGCGGGATTCCGGTGCGCATGGAGACGGATGGTGTCGCCTCGCGCACCGGCACTTCGACAACGAAAAGCGCCGCGTCGACCACTCGTGGCGGTGGTCCGGATGCTGACGGTACCGATGTATCGCTGTTGGCAGCACTCGCGGATTTGCCGGCGCTGCTGGCAAGTGCGCCGCACCGACTGATGTTCTTCGCCGGCACGAGCGCAATTATCGTGTCGATGCTGTGGTGGGCATGCTTTCTTGGTGCGGGATATTTCGGGCACGCGTTTCCGGCCGCACCCGTCCCGGCTGGTTGGGCGCATGCAGTATTCACACAGTACGGCATGTTGCCGTTCTTCATCTTCGGCTTCCTGCTCACGGTGTTTCCGCGCTGGATGGGCCAGCCGGCTTTGACACGACGCGCCTATGTGCCGGTATTCGCCGGTCTGTTCAGCGGCTACCTGCTAGCGCATCTGGGTCTGCTCGGCATGCGGCCGCTACTGATTGCGGGACTCTTCCTGATGTTGGTCGGCTGGACCTGCGGGCTCGTCGCGCTGGGAAGCGTACTGATGCTCAATGGCGCGCGCGACCGGCACGCGTTGTCTTGCTTCACGGCACTCGTCCTCGGCGCCTGCGGACTGGCCGCTTTCGCGGCTTTCGTGCTGGGTGCGTCATGGCAGTTCGCCTTCGTCGCCATGAAAATAGGCACCTTCGGCTTGCTCCTGCCGGTTTTCTTCACCGTCTGCCATCGCATGCTGCCGTTCTTCAGCGCCAGTGCCGTGAAGACCGAATATCACGTGTTCAAGCCTGCATGGAGCTTGCCGGCGCTGTGGGGGCTGCTGCTCGTACATCTCGCCCTCGACCTCACCCATCACCAGGAATGGCTGTGGTTGAGCGATGCTCCCTTGGCCGCGTTGTTTCTCGTGCACGCGGTCGCATGGCAGCCGTGGAAGTGCATGAAGCCGGGCCTGTTGGCGGTGCTGCATCTGGCATTTGCGTGGCTGCCGATCGCGTTCGTCCTTTACACAGTGCAAAGCGCTCTGGCTTTCGCCCACCACGGGTTCCTGCTGGGTCGCGCGCCGGTGCATGCGCTGACGATCGGGTTCTTCGGCTCGATGCTGGTGGCGATGGTGACGCGTGTGACCCAAGGGCATTCGGGCCGGCCGCTGGAGATGGGGACAGTCCCGTGGCTCACTTTTGCGCTCCTGCAGCTCGTTGTCTTCGCGCGCATCTACGCAGAATTCGCACAGGACGCACCGCGTTGGCTGGTGATCGCGGCGTTCGGCTGGCTATTGGCTTTCCTGCCATGGGTCATGCGCTCGATATGGATTTTCACGACGCCGCGCCTGGACGGCAAGCCGGGCTGAATCGTTCCGATCGTGCTTCACGCACTTGGAGGCGGCGCCGGTCATACCGCCCGTTTCGCGCCTCCTGCAAGATAGGACTCCGATTCGCACGACACCCGCATCCATGATCGAGTTCTATCCGCAGATCAAGCTCGTCCATGTCGTCGCCGTAGTCCTCTCCGGCAGCCTCTTCGCACTGCGTGGTTCACTGATGCTCGCGCGGTCGCGATTTGCCAACCATGCGGCACTGCGGTATCTGTCGTATGCGATCGATACGACGCTGCTTACCGCAGCAATCATGCTGGTGACGATCCTGCATCAATATCCGTTTGTGCAGTCGTGGTTGACCGTGAAAGTCGTGTTGTTGTTCGTCTACATCGTTCTGGGGACCGTCGCACTGAAGCGCGGTCGCACCCGCGCG
>JBDSFA010000134.1:0-7973 GCA_039919785.1 Dokdonella sp.
AGCTTGCGTGTCGCCTTGTTCACGCCGACATCGGTTGCCTGCGCCGACAGGATCACCGCGATCAGCAATTCGAATGGCGTCGTGTAGTCGAGCTCGGTGGTCGGATGCGGATTGAGTTCGCGCAGACGGCGAAACAGTTCGACGATCTTCTCGCGCTTCATTGCGTGGGTGGGTCCTTGGCGTCACGTACGCGTCGGGCCTTGCCTCGCGCGATCGCTTCCAGCACCGCATCGCGGGTGATCGGCGCCATGGCTTCGGATGTCGCGACTTTTGTGGGAGCGGCTTCAGCCGCGATGCCTTCGGCCGAGTAGCGAGAAAGCATCGCGGCTGAAGCCGCTCCCACACGGGCCGCCGCAGTTGTCGTCGTTCGTGCGAGACGTGCATTGCGCGCATCGAAACGCGCGCGCGCGTCCGCAGCGCGCGCAAGTACCTGCGCACGCGCGAGCGGAGCAGGAGCAATTGGCAGCAGGGCGATGCAATCAACCGGACAGGGCGGCAGGCACAACTCGCAGCCCGTGCACTCGGCGGCGATGATCGTATGCATCTTTTTTGCCGCACCGACAATCGCATCGACCGGACAGGCCTGGATACATTTCGTGCACCCGATGCAGACGTCTTCGTCAATGAACGCAACGAGCGGCGGCGCTTCGTTGCCGTATTCCGGATTCAATGGTTTCGTTTCGCGCCCGAGCAAACGCGCGAGTGCAGCAACACCTTCGGCTCCCCCGGGTGGACAGCGGTCGATGTCTGCGCTGTTGTTCGCGATGGCTTCCGCGTAGGCGCGGCAGGTCGGATAGCCACAGCGCGTGCATTGTGTTTGCGGCAACAGGGCATCGACCCGCGCTGAAAGTAGATCTTCCTGCATGGTCAAAAGTCAGCGCGATGCTGCACGGAGTCGCCGCAACGCAAAGAGGCCCAGCAAACTGACAAGAGCTAGCAACGCCATCCAGCTGTACGTCGTCACGGAAGCCGGAGGAGTGGTTCCAGTCGGGCCAAGAAACAAAGTTGCGTAATTGTTGGTTTGATCGATGTCCATCAGGGTACCGCCGGATTCTCCGGCCTGCATGAAGTCGATATTGATCGCAAACCGAAGTGGCCCGCCATACGACCCGGGCGATTGCAAATGGACAAGGCAGCGGTGGCTTTCGCCAGAAGCCAGTTGCGGGATCCAGAAGCCGTAGCCCGGCTCGAAGCAATCCGGCGAGTAGTCCGATGCTCCGCAGCCGCCTGGCCCACTTCCGTCTATGATGAATGGCCGAGGATAGTTGTCTTCGCACGCGCCGGCACTCTGTGCTCTGATCGTCGCATGACCGCCGTTGCGAACGGTCAGCTCCACGGTCGAATGACCGATTCCTGCGGCATCGATCGAAAAATCCAGATTGCGTGTCGTGATCGATGTGTCCGCGAGCGTGCCGATCAAGGTCTCTGCCGAAAACACCGAGTTGGGCGGAGTCGTATCGCGCAAGACCCATGCGAGCGATGTATCGCGAGGCGATCCGGCAGGACGCGTGATCGTCATCGCACAGTCGAGTGAACCCCCCGGAGCAATCGGCGCAGTCTCGAATCCGGGGCCCTGAAAGATCAACTCCGGATATATGCTCGAAGGATGCAGTGGTCCGCAGCGCACATCAGGCGATTGCGTGAGCGTGTAGGGATCCCAGCGGTTCTCCCAGTAGAAAGAAGCAAAGAGCGGGGCACTAGCCGCCTCGTCACCGACGTTGCGGATCCGTAGCAAATAGCCTGCCGAAGCCCCGGGTGCCATGTATATCTCACGCGGAGTGACGCGCTCCAGTTGGAATGCTGCTGCCGCGTGCACTGTTTTCGCCGGGACCATCGCAGACAAGAACGCCATGCACAAAGCGGTGATGACGCCAGCATTTGACCATCGCCAATCGAAATCCATGGTCGCGTCCTTGTTCGCGTGAAGCAGGCTCGGTTTGCATGGATCCACGTGCGCGCGTTGCCTTAGTTGAGACTGCGCAATTCGATCATGACGCGATCACGGAGACCGGAGATCGCGAGCGTTACAGATTTCTCGGCCTCTGCATCACCGCCATCGAGTTTGTCGACACCGGCTTGCCAAGCGTCGAACACGGCGCGCCCTTGTGTTTCGGCCGCTGGCGAAACAAGGGTCGACATGTCGCGCACCACACCGACCTTGCCCCACCCCCTGACTCGATTCTCATCGCTGTGGTCACCGCCGTAATAGCGACGATCAGTGACTTCCTGCAACTGGCCGAGGGTTTCCAGCACCATGAAACCCGCCGTGCGCGTGTTGCGATGTGCCTCGGTGGTCTGGTTGCGCCAGGTGTTGTAGCTGGTGCCGAACAGCGCGACGGTGAGGCTGATCAATGCGACGGCATTGCGGCGCACGCTTGCGGTAAATTGCTGACGAAATGAAATCGGTGCGTTCAAGTCGGACATGCTGTGCTCCTCATGCCACCGTCGGTGCGGGCTATTTGACCGGCATTCCGGGCGTCGCGCCATTGTCTGCATCGAGCAGGAAAAGATCAGCGCCGCTGCTGCCGGCGGAAAGGATCATGCCTTCGGAAACACCGAAGCGCATCTTGCGCGGTGCGAGATTCGCGATGAAGACGACGCTGCGGCCGACTAGCTTCTCCGGCTCGACATACGCGGCGCGGATGCCGGAAAAAATCTGCCTCTTGCCGAGATCGCCACCGTCGAGTTCGAAGCGCAGCAGCTTGTCGGAACCTTCGACGAATTCACAGGCGAGCACCTTGCCGACGCGCAAGTCGAGCTTGGCGAAGTCTTCGATGGCAATCGTGGGCATGGAGGGCCCTGCTTTGAAGCCCTCCCCTTCAAGGGGAGGGTTGGGTGGGGATGGTGTCGCGCTTTTCGCAACGGCAAGCATCGCGGCTGAAGCCGCTCCCACAATCGGTGCATCGGCGGGCTTCAGCGTTTCCTTGGAGGCTTCGATCATGGCTTGGATTTTCTTTGGGTCGACTCGTGAAAGAAGATGCTCAAACGGCTTCACTTTCAGGGGTAATTTCTGTGAATCAGTGAAGCGCTCGATCGATACATCGAACAACGCCTCAGCCCGGCTCACGAGTGAGGGACATATTGGTTTCAGATAGACGCAACAAACATAAAACCATGAGAGGCAATCCGTGCACACCGACTGCAATTTCTCCAGGGCATCGGCGCTTCCATCCTTGGCGAGGAGCCAAGGCTTCGCCTGATCCCACTTCTGATTGGCGAAGTCAGCAATTCTCATCACTTCTCGAACCACACTTGCATAGTTACGTGATTCATACAGCGCTGGAATTCCGGTGGGCGAGCCATCGACTCCATCTGAACCCCATGCAACTATCGTACTCGCGAAGTCGGTAGCCTCTCGTACTTCGAGTTGTCCATCGAAGTGCTTGGTAACGAATCCAGCAGCACGACTCGCCAAGTTCACGAACTTGCCAACCAGATGCGAATTGACGCGCTCTTCGAAACTCTTGAGATCGAGATCGATATCCGCCAGCGTCGGTCCGAGCAGTGTCGCGAAGTAGTAACGCAGATAGTCCGGGTCCAGATGATCGAGATACGTACGCGCGTTGACGAACGTGCCACGCGATTTCGACATCTTCGCGCCGTCTACAGTGAGGAAGCCGTGCACGTTGACCGCACTCGGCGTGCGCAGGCCGGCACCGTGCAGCATCGCGGGCCAGAACAGCGTGTGGAAGTACACGATGTCCTTGCCGATGAAATGCACCATCTCGGTGTCGTTCGCGCCGGGTGCGGTGTAGCGCGCGAAGTCCGCAGGCGACAACTCCGGTTTTTTGCCGCTCTCGCACAGTTCCTTGAACGCGGCGAGATAGCCGACGGGCGCGTCAACCCAGACGTAGAAGAACTTGCCCGGTTCGTCAGGAATTTCGAAACCGAAATACGGCGCGTCGCGCGACACGTCCCAGCTGCGTAGCCCATCACTGAACCATTCCTGCAACTTGTTGACGACTTCGCCCTGCAGGCCGCCGGCAGCGCGACGCTCTGCCAGCCACTTCGTCAACATCGCTTCGAAATCCGCGAGCTTGACGAACAGGTGCCTTGATTCCTTTTCGATCGGCGTCGCGCCGGACACGACCGAATACGGATTGATCAGGTCGGTCGGGTTGTAGGTCTTGCCGCAGACTTCGCAGGCGTCGCCGTACTGGTCCTTGCTGTGGCAGTTCGGGCACTCGCCCTTGATGAAACGATCCGGCAGGAACATTTCCTTGAGCGGATCGTAGAGCTGCTTGACCGGACGCGACTCGGTATGGCCGCCGGCCTTCAACGCGTTCCAGATGCGCCCGGTCAATTCGCGATTGGCGTCGCTGTCGGTGCTCGAATAGTGGTCGTACTCGACGCCGAAATCGCGCAGGTCGGCGGTGTGCTCGTCCCACACGCGCGCGATCAGCGCCTGCGGCGTGATGCCTTCGCTCTGCGCACGCAGCATGATGCCGCTGCCGTGCGCATCGTCAGCACACACGTAGTGCACGGTGTGCCCGGCCATGCGCATCGCGCGCACCCAGATGTCTGACTGGGTGTGTTCGACCATGTGGCCGAGATGGATGCGCCCGTTCGCGTAAGGCAGGGCCGAGGTGGCGAGGATGTTCCGTGTCGGCGCAGTCATGCGTCGCTAATTCCGCTTTGTTGCTGCAAAGCGGAATTATGGCACGCGCGCGCGCCGACGTAGCGTGGGCCTTGGCCCACCGCTGTTTGCGCGGATCACATACGCCTTGGCGGGCTTAAGCCCACCCTACGTGAGCGTCTGCGCCAATCGACGACGACGTGCATGCTCACGTAGGGTGGGCCTCGGCCCACCGCTCTTGGCGCAGACCACATACGACGCGGCGGACTTAAGCCCGCCCTACGGTGAGCGTCCCGCATCTTCCGGCAACGCAAACGCGACGATGTAATCGCCGCGATCCGGTGACTGGCGCGCGCCGCCCGCGGCGATGAGGACGAACTGGCGCCCTGATTTCGGCGAGACGTAGGTCATCGGCGTCGCCTGCGCGCCGACGGGCAATCGTCCTTTCCACAGTTCCTTTCCGGTCGCGCTGTCCATCGCACGCAGGTAGTAGTCGTAGGTTCCGGCGAAGAACACCAACCCGGATGCGGTGGCGACTGGCCCGCCCATGACAGGCATGCCGATGGCGAACGGAAGCGTCGCCTTGATGCCGAATGGCAGCACGGTGTCGGCGACGGTGCCCATCGGTTTCTGCCAGAGGATCTTCTTGTTCTTCAAGTCGACTGCCGTGAGCTGGCCGTAGGGCGGCGCGTGACACGGGACGCCGAGCGGTGACATGAACATGCCTTTCTTGTAGCCGTACGGCGTGCCCGCCTGGACATGCAAGCCATCGTGTCCGCCCGGCGCGTTCGGATCGTCGGCGACAGCACGCGGAATGTATTGCCCCCACAACGGCATGCGCATGCTGCCGGCAAAGAGGATGTCGTTCTGCTGGTCGATCGCGGCGCTGCCCCAGTTGAATCCGCCGTAGTTGCCGGGGTACTGCAGGTTGACATGGTCTTCGCTGGCCAGCGTGAACTCGCCGTCATAGCGCATCTGCCGGAACTCGATGCGGCAGATCAGCTGATCGAAAAACGTTGCGCCCCACATGTCCTTTTCCGTCAGCGGCTCGTTGCCGATTTGCGGCATGCCGACCGAGACCGGTTGCGTTGGCGACACGCGATCGTCCTTCACCACGTCGGTGGGTGCGGGCTTCTCCACGACCTCGGCAATGGGTTTGCCCGTTTCGCGATTGAGCGCAAAAATCTGCCCACGCTTGGTCAGCTGCACGACCGCGGGAACCGTCTTGCCGGTTTCATCCGGCATGTCCACCAGCGCCGGTTGCGACGGGACGTCGTAGTCCCACAGGTCGTGGTGAGTGGTCTGGAAATGCCATTGCACCTTGCCGGTCTTCATGTCGATGGCGACGACGCTGGAACCGAACTCGTCGCTGCCAGGCCGACGATGGCCGCCAAAGAAGTCCGGTGTCTGGCCGCCCATTGGCAGAAATGCCCAGTCAAGTTTTTCGTCGTAGGACGGCGTCGACCACATGTTGGGCGTGGTGCGCGAATACGACTCACCCGGCGGCGGCAGCAAGGTCGTCGCGGGATTGTCCGGATCCCATGCCCACAGCAATTGGCCGGTGTCAGCGCTGAACGCGCGGATCACACCGGAGGGTTCATCGACCGAGGCGCCGTCCTGTACCCAGCCACCGACCAGGATGCGATTGCCGATGACGGTGTTCTCCGACGTCGTCATGTAATAGTGCGGCTGCACCAGCCCCATGCCGACCTTCAGATCCACCGTGCCACCGTTGCCGAATCCCGCGCATGGTTGGCCGGTCGCGCTGTCGAGCGCGATCAGGCGTGCGTCGGTCGTGCCGAGGAACAAGCGCTGCGCGCACGTCGTCGCGGCGGTCGCCGCCGTCGCATCGTCGGGATGCGCCAGCGCGAACGCTGTGGCATCGTAGTACGCGACTCCGCGGCAGCGATTCCACACCTTGGTGTCCGGCGCTTTAGGATCGAAGCGCCAGCGCTCTTTTCCGGTATCGGCATCAAGCGCGAAAACCTTGTTGTAAGGCGTGCAGACATACACGCTGTCGCCGACCTGCGTCGGCGTGGTCTGCTCCTCCGCGCCCTTGCCCGTGACGTCGCCAGTGCGGAACGTCCACGCGACCTGCAACGCGCTCACGTTCTGCTTGTCGATCTGGTCGAACGGTGCGAAGCGATGGCCGTCCAGCGTGCGCCCGTAGTACTGCCAGCGCTCGTTGCGTTGCGCCTGCGCGTCCGGAACGGATGCCTGTGCGAGCGGCCGTGTCGCTTCGATCACGCCGTGTTCGTTGAACATCGCCATGAACCCGGTTGCGCCGACAGCGAGCAGCACGATCGCTGTCACCCAACTCGCAACGCGCACGCGTGGTCGCAGCGAAGGAGCGATCAGCGCGAGGACGAACGCCAACGCGATCCACGGCGCAAGACGCGGCACCAGAGGCCAGAACTGCGCGCCGACTTCCCAGTACGCCCAGCTCACGGTGCCAGTGAAGGTGAGCGCGAACAGCCCGATGCCAGCGAAGTTGCGCCGGTAGATCAGCACGCCCGAAAGCACAAGCAACGCGCCGGCCACGACGTAGTACCACGACCCGCCCAGCCAAGCGAGCATGACGCCGCCGGCGAGCAATGTGACGCCGATCATGATCAGCACGATTGCATACAGCGAAGCGAACCAGCCGCCTGCGCGGCGTTTGTCGACACGGTTCAAGCGCATTGTTGCGGCCTCTGCAAAAGTTGCCGCGAAGTATGAGCCATGTACAGTCAACCGACGAGCCACTGACCATTGCGGCGACTGTCTTTCGTGGGAGCGGCTTGCTTTACCAGCTATCGCTATTTTTTACATTCGCAGTGACTGCGCGCCATGGGATTGAGCCGGATGAGCAATTTCAGCCGCGATACTCTTCGCGGCGCGCGCACCATCCCCATCCAACACCAGGGCCCTCGGGAGCAACCTTCTGGCGCTTATTTGCGCGTGGACCAATGGTCCGCAAGCGCGCATCTTCACCCTCTTGAAGGGGAGGGCTCAAGCATCGCCGCCTTGATGGGCCGCTGTCGGTTTTTGTGGGAGCGGCTTCAGCTGCGATGCTCTTCCAGGTTGGAATGAAAGGCATTGCGCTTTTCGGCGGCGAAATGGTCTCGAGAAATGCGGCCCGTGAATGGGTTCACTTGTCCAACTCATCAAAACACAAAAGCCGCGGTGCTCTTCAAGCAGAGCATCGCGGCTTCCGCCGCTACCACAGGTCATTGATGAATTCGCGGTTCGAGGCGCCCTCAGGGCGATTTGCGCTCCCACACCTGCGAGCGACCGAGCAGCGCAAAGCCGACGTAGCCGTGCACGTCGAGTTTCTGGCCATTGTCGGTCACCGTCAGGCGCACTTTGTAGATCTTGCCGTTCTTGGGGTCGAGGATCTTGCCGCCGTCCCAGACAT
>JBDSFA010000004.1:0-2598 GCA_039919785.1 Dokdonella sp.
GTCGGCGCGCAGTTTGAGGATCTCGATCTTGCCCAGCGTGTAGTAGAGGTAGGTTGGGTCGGACGTGCCGCGCTTGGTCTCCACCACGCCGACCTCATGCGACTGATAGCCTTCCTTGACGAAGAAATCGACTGCCTGATCGAAGCTGATCTGGTTCGTGTGCAGCTTGATGCCGACGTAGAAACGCGCATTGCGCAGCAGGGCATCCTGCAACTGGCCGAGCTTGAGCAACTTCTGCTGGCGCACATCGTTTGGGAATACCGATTGCGCGAGTCCTGCATCGAGCATCATCTGTTCGCAGTAGTGCGCCCAGCCTTCTGCGTTGGTATTTGCGCCGAGCAGTTTGCGCACGCGGTCGTGGATGTTGTGCATCCACAGGAACTGCACGTAGTGGCCCGGATAGGCTTCATGCACCGCGACATTGCTGATCACGGGGAAGTTGAACTGCGCCATGAACTCATCGGTGCGCTGCTTGGTCCAGCTCGCACCAGGCAAGGTGACATTGAAATACGCTTCGTTTGCGGCCGCTTCGTAGGCACCGGGTGTATCCATCGACGCAAACGTGGTCGCGCGCATGAACGGTGGTGTTTCCTCAAGCGTCGGTCGTACTTTCGACGGGATCGTGATGATCTGCTTGTCGTCGATGAACTTGGTCAATCCGTCGAACGTCGCGCGGAAGCTTTCAAGCAGCTTGTCCGGATCGGGATGATCGGCGGCGAGGTCGGCGAGTACCTGGGCCGCGGTCTTGCCCGGATCGAGTTCCTTCGCGACGCGGGTGAATTCGGCCTGGTTGTGATGCAGGTCGGCAAGATCGATTTCTATGAGCTTGTCCAACGGCGTATCGACCATCTCGTCGAACGCGAGCTTTTTGCGGAACGTGTCCGCGCCGATGCGGAAGTCGCCTTTCGACTTCGGCAGCAGCTCCGCCTTCAGCCACGCGTGGTAGTCCTGCAAGGCCTTGATCACCGCGCCGTTGGATTTGGCGAACTGCCTTTGCAAGTCGGCATCCGTCACGTCCTTGAACGCGGCTGTCACGTCGTTCTTGAAGAATGCGACCAGGCCCGGCAACTGGTCGATCGCGATTTCGGTATAGATCTTCGGTGGGTTCTTCAGATTCTTGTGCGCAGCCTGTAAGACGGCAGGCATGCGTTTCTCGCGTTCGATCAGCACACGCAGGCGGTCCGCCGGTGGTGCGAACTTGCGCTCCATGATGACGAAGGCGCTGTTGGTGATGCCGCTCGAATAGGTGTCCGGATTCTTTTCCCACGGACGGATCGTCTGCTCGGTCAGCAGCGTTCCATGGATCGTGTTGAGTACGAGCTGGCGATCGCCGCGTTCCATTTCGCCAAGGCCGGCCGGGTCGATCGCGGCGAAGCGCTTCTCGAATCCCTGCAGTGCCGCGACGGAGGCATCCACGCCCGCACGGCTGTAGTCCTCGAGCTTGCCGTCATAGTCATGCAGACCGGTCGCGGTCGCCGTGGTCGGATTGGTCGGGAAATAATAGGTGTCGAAAAACTCGTCGGCGAGCTTGCCGAACGCGGCGTCGGCTGGCGTCTGCGCAGTCGCGGCGGGCGCGGGATCCGCCAGTGCGACCCCCGTGAAACTCCCGGCCAGTAGCGCGGCGAAGATGAGGCGATAGAGCGGCGAATGATTCGGCATGGTCTGGAATTCCATCGAAGGGGTGGCGCAGGCGTGCACCGATCAGCTTGGTCTGCGCCGGATGTCCCGCACAATGCCTATAGTCCCATGTGCGGGATCGTCACGGTCTGGCCGCCGCTGAATCGGATTGCGCAAGCCAGCCACGTGCTTGCTGCGTGCGCCAATGGTCGGCGTTCAATGCCGTTTCGAGCCGCGACGCGGCGGTCGCGAGCAAGGCGCGACCTTCGGCGCGATGCCCTTGCTGCACGTCCGCTTCGCCGACAAGGGCGTCGCAAGCCGCGATTTGCCAGGCGGCCGGATCGAGGTCGGCTACGTAACGTGCACGTGCCTGGTTCGCCAACGTCTGTGCTGCGGCTGCATCCCCGCGCAGCAACGCAAGTTCGGCCGCACTGCGCGAAATTTTCGCAGCAGGGCTGGACCCGCCTTTGGCGGTCGCGCGATCGTGTGCCATCGCCTGGTCGATCTGCGCGCCCGCGCGATCGAGGTCCGATGCATCCGCTCGGGTACGCATCCACAGCGCGGCGCGGCCGAGCATCACATTGGTGTGCGCTGTACTCTGTGGTGACAAAACCTGTGCGTACAACTTCTCGGTCGCGTCGTACTCGCGTTCGGCATCGCTGCGACGCCCGAGTTCGGCATATGCGCCGGCGCGGCGCAGGTGCAATTGCGCAATGCGCAGACCGGGCGGGTCGGCGTGCGCAATCAGGATCGCCTGCGCCTTGTCGAGTTGCGCCAGCGTCTCATCGGCGCGGCCGAGTTCGAGCAGTACGCTCGCATGCGAAATCATCTGCTGCGCGAGTCCGACCGATTCGCCACTTACGTCGCGACGCAGCGCGATCGCACGCTGGTATTCGGCATCGGCTTCGTGCAGCAGGCCGGCATCGGCAAGCGTGCCGGCGAGATTGCCGGAGGCGGTCGAATGATCGGCACTGCGGCTGC
>JBDSFA010000063.1:0-6149 GCA_039919785.1 Dokdonella sp.
CAAGGTCCAGATCATCCAGTTCGATGTAGATATCGGCGATTGCGGCGAGCATGGCTGCCCGCATCAGCGGTTGTTGTCCGAGGTCGGTTTCGAGTTGATGCGCACCCTTTTGAAGAAGTTCCCTTGCGGTGATGTCCTTCCCTTGAGCTTTTGCCGGATCCGCTGACTGGAATAGGTTGATCAGGAAATCCGTGACCTGTTGCGCGCGATTCCGCTCGAACTGAGCCTGCTGTTCCTGTCGATGTGCCGTGTCGCGCTCTACGCTGAGTCGGCGATTTTGAATAAGCGCATAGCTCAGGAAGCCGAGCAGCAGCACGGTTGTCACGGTGGCAAATCCAATAGCCAGAGTGTTGCGCTGGATGAATTTCAACGCCGAATAGCCGCGCTCGTGTCGTCTCGCGGCAACAGGTCGATGGGCAGCGTTGCGATCGATGTCCTGGATGAGCTGCTCCACCGAGGAATAGCGCAGCTGCGGACGTTTGCACAGGGCTTTGGCGACGATCGCATCGAGATCGCCACGCAGACTTCTCTGCAATGCCAAACACGAAAGACTACCGCGCGCCTTGGCGGAAAGAGAGGTTGCCGCTGCGCTCGGCAGCCGGGGTGGCTGATTGCGAACAACGGCCAAAAGCTGATCTGGTGTCAGATCATTCAGTTCGTGAGGTCGACGACCGCCGAGCATTTCGCAGAGCAGCACGCCGAGCGAATAGACGTCAGTGGCAATGTTGCTGGGCGCGCCGCTGAGTTGCTCAGGCGCTGCCGTATGGGCCGAGAAGAAACGTGGCTCGCTGCCATTCACCGCGTCGCTCGAGTCGGTTTCGTGTTCCCCTCGAAGCGATACGGCAATACCAAAATCGAGGAGCTTCGGAAGGCCCTCATCAGTCACCAGGATGTTTCCCGGCTTGAGATCGCCATGCACAACGAAATGCGTATGTGCGTGCTGCACCGCTGAACACACCGCACGAAACAGCCGGATGCGCTGCGCGATGGACATTCCGTGATGATCACAATATCGCGTGATGGACATGCCCCGGACGTATTCCATGGCGAAGTATGGAACGCCCTGGGCATTCTCACCGGCATCGATGAGTCGTGCGATATGTGGATGCTCGAGCCGCGCCAAAAGCTGCCGCTCCCGGTTCAAGCGACGCACGCTGTCGGCGTCGTGGTGCTTGTGCAGGAGGACTTTGAGCGCGACGTGTTGCTCGACGCTGCCATCGTGGCGTTTCGCGAGATAGACCACTCCCATACCGCCGCGGCCAAGCTCTTCAGTGAGTTCGAAGGCACCAAACTGATCGCCAATTTCAACGCCAGGCAACAAGGTCGAAACCGCGCGGTTGATTTCCTGAGCGAATGGGTCGCTTGCCGTATTCCGAAGCTGATCGTGCGATTCGAGCAACGAATTGACTGCGCGTCGGACACCATCGTCGACGTCGAACACCGAGAGTCGCTGCGCTCGGGTCAGCGGCTCGCAGTCGACCAGTTGGTCGAAGATCGCGCGCGCGCGCGTCCAGGTTTCAAGCGCCATGGGTCAGCGGGAACCGTGAACAGCGACTTGCGATGTGGCAATGGCTTCGCATCGGCAAGCTCAAGTTGTTTCGGATTCAGTCAGTTGACCATGCAGCCATGCGCGCGCAAATTGCCAGGAGCGTTTGACGGTCCGCTCGGACAGCTGGAGCACATCGCTCGCCTCCTCGACGCTCATGCCAGCAAAATAGCGAAGCTCGACAATCTCTGCGGCGCGCGCATCGATCGCCGCCAGCTCATTCAGCAATCGATCAATATCCATGAGATCGACCCGTATGGAGGTATTCGGGGTTTGCTCGGAAAGTACATCGTCAAGACTGACCGTCGATGCCTCGCCACCGCGTTTCTGCGCGTGCCGCAGCCGATAGTGATCTGCGACAACCCGACGCATGACATGGGCTGCAATGGCCATGAAATGAGATCGATTCTGGAAATCGACGCGTTGCTTGAGAATGAGTTTCTCGTAGGCCTCGTGAATCAGCTCGGTCGGCTGCCAGGTCATCGTACCGCTGCGTCGCAGTCGACTGGCAGCAAGTCGACGAAGCAGAGGATAGATTGCCGACATCACGGCTGACTCGGCGTCTTTCTCACCCTGCTGCCATCGCTGCAGCAACCCGGTGATGTCGCCTTCCTCAGTTGACATGCAAAAACCCCCACGATTCGCCACCCAGCCATTTGCGCTCTGGAATCGCCTTTGCGAATACGAGCCCAATTTCAATTCGGAATGTCATGGCTCGCCGCGCATGGCTGTTCAAAATCAAGTGATGCCGACGCATTTGGCACTGCATCGGCAGCGGATGGCCGTGCAGGCGAGCCGCGCAGGAAGCACCCGGATTCATGAAAAAATGATTGATGCATGGCCCCATTTTTTGCCTTGTGCCGCGTATGAGTATTGTTCGAGGCGGATGGCCACCCGACCCAGGAGTTCCTACTGGTGAGCAAATCTAGGGGACGGAGGTAGTTAAACGCGGTCGTCCTCAACCGATGCGCCTCGCGGCCTGCCGCTCGGTCGGCAACTCGCTGGTCGGCTCAACGCGCGCTCGACCATCTCCCGTTCAACTACCTCCGTCCCTTAAGGCGGAACTCTGCATGGCCTGCCGGAGACATCGCTTGAGAGCGCATGCTCGGGAATCCGATACTCCCGTTACTCAATCGAAATCGGCTCTGAACAAAACGACGATGTCAGGCGGCGAGTCTGTCGCGATATTGTTGTTCGCATCGGGATCGAATGTCTCGACGTCGGAGATCGCAAGGGCCTGGTTGGCGATCGGTGCCGTGAACGTTTGCGGCTGCACAGTGCCGCTGAACAGATAGGTGACGTGGCCACCCACCGGAATGACGATGGCGTCGTCGAGGATGTCGCCAACACCCTCGTGGCAAGTGGCGCCTGCCGACGCGGTACAGGTCCAGAAGCCGTCGGATACGCCGCTCGGTAGCGTATCGGAGACATGGGTGAAATCACCGTTGTCTGGACCCGCGTTGTCGACGCGGAGCACGTAGTTGAGCATGTCGCCGACAGGCACATACTGCTGCCCATCGGTAAGCGTCGCCGAGAGATCCACGGTGCGCTTGAGAATGTCGGTGTCGCTCGCCTGGTTGTTGCTGGTGACCGGGTCACGAAACGGTGGCGAGAGGATCAGTTGGGCCGAATTGACCACCGGCGAGATGGCTGTATTGGAAACCGTGCAGGTGGATGTGAAGCGAACGAGCTCGGTCAATCCCCCGGACCAGGCCGGCAAGGTCAGTTCGACATCGATATCGCCACTGCCGCTGGCCGGTGTCGGGCAGAAACTGCCGATAATGGACTGACAGGTCCAGTTGCAGTTGGTCAGCGTCGACGGAACCGTATTCACCAGGTGGACGATGGCATCGGACCCCTCTGACTCTATCCGCATCACGTAGCTCAGAGTGCGTCCGAACCAGGTATAGGGAACGCCGTCGTCGATGCTTACAGCAACATCCACAACAGGAATCAGCGCATCCGTGTCGCTGGCCGCGTTGTCGTCCAGGTTCGGATCGGAGACGCTCGATGCAACGTTTGCAGGGACGCTCAACGTCGCTGGCGGCGGCATCGAAATCGATGTGTCAACAAAACAGGTCGCAACGAAGGTCGCGTTCGACAGATCACCAGCAGGAGGAGGCAGATTGACCGTTTCATTGATATTGCCGCTGCCCGAGGCAGCGCACGAAGCGCCGCCGCTGGCTGAACAGGTCCAGCTGCAACTGGACAAGCCGAATGGGAAGTCGACGCCAACCGTTGCGCTGGCACTCGAAGGTCCGTTCGTGCTGGCGACAATTTGATAAGTCACCCACTGCCCAGTTTCGATCTCGTTTGTTCCGTTGTCGATACTGATGGAGAGGTCGGCAACGGCGCCGGCAGGGGTAAGTGATAGCACGAGTTTCCCGTCCGCCTTGAACGTATCGACTGGCGAAGCCCAATCGACTGCCTGCGCGCCTCCCGCGACCAATATCAGAACGGTCGCCAGCAAACGGTTCCTTGAAGGAGTCATGATCGTGCCTTCCTGAGTCCGATGGACGATTGTTAAAATCGACGAAGCTGACCATCTGCGATGTGGAGGCACGGATTCGCATTTCAGCGGATTCCAATGACCGAGCACTTCCTGCTCAGATCAGGCCGCTAAAGCATACGCTTTGTCCGGCGTCTTCATGCCAGCGCTTGGCGACAAGCGGGTCAGCGCATCTTATTTCAAGTCGGCTGGCGCGCATGAAGTGCGCGGGCGGCGAGCGAGCGGGCCTGAGCGCAGCATCCTTGATGGCGCGTTGCTGTTGGACATGGGCGCTTGTGTTGGAAAGGCAGATCTTCACCGATGACCTCGCTGAAGAGAGTCCGGCAGGATGCGCAGCACGCTGCCGGCTCAGCCGGAGAGTGAGGTATGTGGATCGATGATCAGTGGGGCCTTGGATGAAGGATCACGCGCGAATCGGGGCCGCGCGAATCGGGGGCCGCGAATCGGGGCCAGGTGTAATTTTCCTTCGCCATTGCCAGCGGATTCTCGCAGAGGGTTCAGGCGCGTCTGATTTCGGATAGCTCCGTTTCGCTTCAGGCTGGCGTCTCCCTCCCTACACCGCAAGCCCCGCATGGCGCGACTCGCCCGCTTTGAATTTGTCGGAATCCCACAGCACGTCGTGCGCCTTGGCAACGATCGGCAGCCGTGCTTCGCTGCCGGGTAAGACTACCGCCGATATTTGCGCGGCTTGATGTCATCGTATCGGAGCATCCGTCTTTCTCAGCGTTGGGGCGCACGCGTATCGAGCGCTGTGACGCCTACCGACAGTTGGTCGGTGAGTCCACCAGCGATGACGACCTCCACTCCATTCGCCAACACGTCCAGCAGCAACGTGCGCTGGGATCAGCGCGCTTTCAAGCAGCGATCGAAGCATTGGCCGGGCGCTGCGTTTCCGTCCAGCCGCCGGGTCGGCAGGCGACCCGAACGTGTTATGAGCCCGAATGAAATTACAGCTGGCTCCGATTCGCCTCAGATGAAATTGCATCTGGTCCCGATTTCCGTGGTCCCGATTTCCGCCCCGTTTTCCGGCCCCAATTTACCCCGGCAGGTGAATCGCACGAACCCACTCAGCATGTCGGCGGGGTAACGACCCGGCGGACACCACGGATCGCGGCTCCGCCGAGTTACCCGCTCGTGCCGACACTACCGCGTCAGTTGAAGCCGTTGGCGAAGATCAACTCCGGATTGAGCTGGAAGGCTCCGATCTCGATCCCGATGCCGGCGGGATTTCGCGGGTACCCCGGACCGCGCTGGTCAAACAACTGATTGAGGACATTGGTTCCGCCAAACGTGTCCCACTGGCCCGGTGTCGGTACGTGGGTCAGGGTCTGACCGCCGTTGTCGCGGAGTGGGTGCAGGCCGGGGTCCTCATGCGTGGTGTCGGTCGGACACGCGCTGGAACAGAACATCACGTTGTTGTTGCCGCCATTGAAACCCGCGTTGGTCGCGTGGGTGAAGTCCGCTGTCGGCGTCGGCGCCGCCGCATCGGTGTTGATATTGTTGGCGATGATCGTGCTGTCCATTTTCCCGGCCTTGGTGACGTACAGGCCCGCGCCGAAATAGTGGCCTGACCCGTCAGCCCACTGGTGCGACGTGTTGAATGCGATCGTGCTGTTATAGAGGTTGAGCGTTGGACGCGCGAATACGCCGCCGACTACGTTGGCGCGATTGCCGGACACCGTGCTGTTGACCAGCGTTGCGATTTGATTGTTGTTGTCGGCCAGCGCCAGCCCGCCCATGCGTGCAGACTGGTTGTTGGACACCGTCGTGCCGATGATCAGCACCCCGCCGCGCGCGAACACGCCTCCACCAAATGTTGGTGTCGAGGCCGCCTCGCTGAGTGCGACGTTGCGATCGATCGTGCTGTAAAACGAGACAAAGCCTCCGAGAGCGTAGACGCCCCCTCCGCTGGCATATCCATTGCCGGTCGCATGCGCTTCGCTGCCGGTGATGCGGCTGTGATCGAGCTGGGTCTCGCCACCCGACCAGATTGCGCCACCGAGCGCGGATTGGTTGCTGATGCTCACGGCCATGCAGTTGTCGATCGCCACGTTGGTCAACAGCACGTTGCCCTCGGTATGCACACAACCGCCC
>JBDSFA010000473.1:0-6651 GCA_039919785.1 Dokdonella sp.
ATTGATGACCGAGAAAGGTGCGTCGGACATGTTCCTGACCACCGGCGCGCCCGTGAACATAAAGGTCGAGGGCAAGCTCTATCCGCTCGGCAATACCGGCATGCCCAACGGCATGGTCAAGAAGATCGCCTACTCGCTGATGGATGAAGGCCAGGTTCCCGCGTTCGAGAAGAACCTGGAACTCAACATGGCGATCGCCGTGAAGGATGCCGGACGCTTCCGCATCAACGTGTTCAAGCAACGCGGCGAAGTCGGCATGGTGATCCGCGCGATCAAGAGCGAGATCCCGACCATCGAGCAGCTGAAGCTGCCACCGCTGTTCAAGAGCATCATCATGGAACCGCGTGGCCTGGTGCTGCTCGTCGGTGCGACCGGCTCGGGCAAGTCGACGACGCTGGCGTCGATGATCGACCATCGCAACATGAATTCGTCCGGGCATATCCTGACCATTGAGGATCCGATCGAGTATCTGTATCGGCACAAGAAGTCGGTGGTGAACCAGCGCGAAGTCGGTCTCGACACGCACAGCTTCCACGAAGCGCTGAAAAACGCGATGCGCGAAGCCCCCGACGTGATCCTGATCGGCGAAATCCGTGATTCGACGACGATGGAAGCCGCCATCACATTTTCGGAAACCGGCCATCTGTGCCTGGCGACCCTGCACTCGAACAACGCCGACCAGACGATCGAGCGCATTCTCAATTTCTTCCCGGAAGCCGCGCACAAGAACATCCTGATGAACGTCGCGCTGAACCTGAAGGCGGTCATCAGCCAGCGTCTCGTGATGGGCAAGGACGGTCGCCGCATACCGGCAGTTGAAGTGTTGATCAATACGCCGCACATCCGCGACCTGCTGCGCCGTGGCCAGGTTCACGAGGTCAAGGAGGCGATGGACCGCAGCCTGCAGGACGGCATGCAGACCTTCGATCAATCGCTGTACGCGCTGTACAAGGAAGGCAAGATCGAACTTGAGGAAGCGCTCAATCACGCTGATTCACGCGACGGTCTTGCGCTCAAGGTTCGCCTCGCCGAGGGCGGTGATGCGCCGATGGCCGATGCGTTCGACGCGCACAACTACTGAACCACCAGGTCGCCGCGAAGCGCTAGCGTTCGCAGCGATCGGAATTCCCTTGTGCGCTCAACGGAGACAGCGTTCTATTGCGTGATGGTCGCCGCAGCAGAAACACGCTGCGAAGCAGCGATAGACTAGCGCTATTCCCGCACGCCTCTTTTATTGCATGCCAGCCCCTTCTGCCGCAGCCCCTCGTCTGCAAGGCCTGTCCCAGGCCGCGATCCAGAGCGTCATCGCAACCGCGCGGGCGCTTGAGGCCGGACGGGTCGGCGAGGCGAGTCGGCACATCGCCAGTCTGCTCGCCCCATACCCCACGCATCCTGAGGTCTTGCGGCTGCACGCCGGTATCGAGAGCCAGCGCGGCAACTACCCGATAGCCATTCTCGCCATGCAGCAGGCGGTGTCGCAGCGCCCCGACGATGCGCTTTATCAGAACACGCTCGGCACCGTATTGGCCGAGGCCGGCGATTACGACGCGGCGATCGCGGCACTGCGCCACTGCTGTGAGCTGCAGCCGGGACTCGCGATCGCCTGGTTCAATCTCGGTATCCTGCTGACGCGCTGCGTACGCAATGATGAGGCGATCGTGGCCTTGCAGACGACCGTGAAACTGGCGCCCGATCATGCCGCCGCACGAGCGCTGCTCGCAGACCTGCTGCGCGTCGGCAACCACGCAGCGGCGGCCGTCGACGCCTATCGGAAAATTCTCGCAGAGCGACCCTATGCAGGCATGGCCTGGTGGGGTCTGGCTGATCTGAAGACCATCAAGTTTGCCGCGGGCGACGTCGAGCGCATGCAGGCCGCGCTGGGCGATGCGCGCTCGAGTGATGACGATCTGATCGCGACGGGTTTCGCATACGCACGGGCACTCGACGATGAAGGCCGCTACGCCGAGTCTCTGGCCGCACTTGAGCAGGCGAATGTTGTTGCACGACGACGGCGCCACTGGGATGCCAACGCGTTCTCGTCCGGAATGACGACCATCCGCGGAGCATTTTCACCGGCACCACAGGCCTCCCGCGTGGCGCTTGGCAGCGAGGTCGTGTTCATCGTGAGCCTGCCGCGCTCGGGTTCCACGTTGATCGAGCAGATTCTCGCTTCGCACCCGTCGGTCGAGGGCGCTGGCGAATTGCCCGACCTGCCATTGGTTATCGGCGAGGAATCGCGCCGGCGTCAACAGGCTTTTCCGTTCTGGGTGCGCGCCATGACGCCGGCGGACTGGCAGCGCCTGGGTCAGCGCTATCTTGCGCGGACGGCACATTGGATACATCGTCGTCCGGTATTCACCGACAAGCTGCCCAACAACTGGTACTACATCGGAGCGATCCGCGCGATGTTGCCAGGCGCACGCATTGTGGCAGCGCGGCGCGATCCCCTGGAAACCTGCTTCTCGTGCTATCGCCAGTTTCTCTACAACAACGAGTACACGCGTACGTTTTCGGATTTGGTGGCGTTCTGGCGCGAATTCGACCACAGCATTGCCTCCGCGCGAACACAGCATCCGACGCACATGTACGAGAGCATTCACGAGCATCTCGTGGCCGAGCCGGAGATGCATATCCGGGCCTTGCTCGACTTTTGTGGGTTGCCGTTCAATCCGGCATGCCTGCAATTTCATCGAACCGAGCGCGATGTGCGCTCGCCGAGCGCGATGCAGGTGCGCGAGCCGTTGCGACGCGATACTGCGCGCACGCCCCGCTATGGCGCGCTGCTCGACCCATTGCGCTTGGAGCTTGGCATGTCGCCGTTTGCCGGATAGGCGATCGTTGTTGGCACAACTAATTTCCGTCCATGGCGCGCCCAGCACACCGATCGATTGCGGGGTGCAAGGAGACAGCATCAGCGCTGGGCGTTTGGCCCGAGCGCTATCGACTTCGTTCCCGCTTTTGCCTTGCCGCAGCAGCGGCGGGCAGCCGAAAGCACCCCTGGAAATAGGTCAAGCAGTGCCGTGATAAAGTTCAGGGCTGAATGGAGGGTGCGAGCTTTGCTCGCTCCGCAAACTTCGGCAGCGGTGATCGCGCCCGTTTTCTTAAACAACCGTCACATACCCGGTATATAGACGCATGTCCGACCGCAACGATCGACTCTGGAACAACGCCCAGCGCTTTCTTTCTCAGGGACAAATCGACGCTGCGCGCGGCGCGCTCGAATCCCTCGTCCAGGACGACCCGGCGCACATCGAGGCGCAACTGTTCCTCGGCGGCATTGCTTGGGAGGAGGATCGTATTCAGGACGGAACCCGGCACGCACTCGACGCATCACGCCATCCTCCCGAAAACGCGCTGCTCATCAGCGACCTCGTTACAGCGTTGTTGCAGGCGGGTGAAGTCGTCGCGGCTAGAACGCTGCTGGAACACCCGCTGTTCGCGCACACAACGTCGATCGAGATTCTGCTTCGCTTGGCGAGCTTTCGAAGTCGGCTGGGTGAGCACGCCGCAGCGCTGGCGCTGTATGAACGAGCCAAGTCAGCGGGTGCGGACGGTGCCGAGTTCCGCTTTTCGCGCGGCATGCAGCTGATTTTCAATGGCCGCATGGAAGAAGCACGGGCCGAGCTCGAAGCTTGCCTTCGTATGCCCTCAGCACCTGGTCGTGCGGCATTCGAGCTGGCGCGTATGCGCCCGCAGACGGTCGAGGATAATCATCTGCCTTATCTTGAGCAGCGCCTTCTGAGCGTTTCGCCGCGCAGTGAAGACTGCGCGGCGCTCGAGTTCGCGCGTTACAAGGAGCTTGAGGATCTGGGCCGTTATGACGAAGCATGGATCGCGCTGGCCCGCGGCAACGCGTTGATGTATGCACGACAGCGGCACGATCCGGTACAAGCCGGACGCTTGTTCAAGGGACTCCAACACGTCTGCACTACGGAGTTCCTGAAGCCGGAAGCGGTAGTTCACGAGGGGCCGCAACCGATCTTCATCATCGGCATGCCGCGTTCTGGAACGACCCTGCTCGATCGTATTCTCGGCAATCATTCGAAGGTGACTTCCGCCGGAGAGCTCGACGATTTTGCGCTCCAGGTACGCTGGGCAGCCAATCACCGCAGCACGCTGGACGAAGTTGTTCTGCAGCGCCTGCCGGGTATCGACTTCGCGGAACTTGGACGTCGCTATCTGGCGCAGAGCCAATGGCGCGCGCAGGGTCGGCCGTTCTATACCGACAAGCTACCGCGCAACTGGATGGTCGCCGGACTGATTCGCCGCGCTCTCCCACAGGCGCGTATCCTCAACCTCGTCCGCGATCCGATGGACGTGTGTTTCTCAAATTTCCGCGTGATGTTTGCGGACGCATTTGCGCACATCTATGACCTCGATGCGCTGGCTGCGCACTATCATCAGTACCGAAGCACAATCGCCCACTGGCATGCCGCGATGCCGGGGCAGATTTTGGATGTCTCGTATGAGGATCTCGTCCGCGATACCGAAGCGATGACACGACGAATCCTCGCCTTCTGCGACCTCGACTGGGAACCGGGTTGCGTGGATTTGAGCCGCAATACCCGCGCGGTCGCAACATTGAGTGCGGCACAGGTACGCGACCGCATCCATACGCGGGCTTTCGAGGAATGGCGCAATTACGAACAGCAACTTGCTGGGCTGAAGGCCCAGCTGTCGGTCTTTGATGCGTCACCGCAACCGGATTGAATCCAAGGTCGCGACCAATCACGGATTCGGAAAGATTCGCGCGTTCGCTTGACTGCCTTTCGCGCCGGCTCGACCAACGACTCAGCTGGTCGTGTCGCTCGAATAGCCCCAGTGGCGCAACATTGGCTCGACGATCGGCAGCACGGGCTCGAATGCCTTGCGGTATCGCAGCCATCGATTCATGCCTTTGCGGTTTACAGGCTCGATGACCTGTGAGTAGCTCGGCGTCGCGATATAGCCCTTGTCCCGCGCGTGCTGATCGAACCCCAACATGGGTGACGCGTCTTCGAGTTCGAGAAAAGCCGCGATGCGTCGCGTCTGCGCCTCGGTGTCTTCGACCAGGTCTTCATAGCGGGATACCAGCACATTGGGTTGAAACACCTCCACATGCCGCAGCCAGACCCGCATCGCCTCGACATAGGCCCGTGCGAGGCGTTCGAGTGTGGCGCTAGAGGCGATCAGGATGCTCGACCGAAAGTTCTGCATGTAGCAGCTGAGGATCACGTCGCAGGGGTGGCGGATCGCCAGCACATGCCTGGCTGCCGGATAGAGCCGGTAGATCAGGGGCAACCAGAGCATGTTGAGGGGATTCTTGTCGACCAATCGAGCATCCCAGCGGCGACGGATCTTTTCCGACACCATGACCAGATAGCGTTTGCGCAACTCGTCGCAATCGAACTGACGCAGGACCGCGAGATCGGTGAGTACGGCAGGATCGTGCCTGCGCAACGTGTCCGCCAGACGATTGAAGAACGGATTCTCATCCATCGATTGCAGGCCAGGATGTGCGTCCAGCATCTGCTCAAGCAAGGTCGTTCCGGAACGCGGGAATCCGAGGATGAATACGGGCGAATGGGCGGTGTCTGGAGCGTTCAGATCTGGCCAACTCCGATAGGCGTCGGCAGACACTTCGATCAGAGACGCAGGCAGAGCCGGTGCCGTCGGCGCGAAATCCTGCGGACTGGTTTTCGACGACTCGGCTACCTGCAGCGCATGCGCTTTGACCAGAGCCTGCATTGCCGCGTCGTACGCTGCCAGCTTGTCGCAGGCTTCCGCCAGCTTGAAGTAGTGCGAGGCATCCTGCTCGCTGTGCGAGCCCGATTGTTCCAGCAGCGAACGTGCTGCGGTGGCGTCGCCTCTGCGCAGCATCAGGGTCGCGAGGACATGATTGACTTCGTGACCCGTCGCGTTATTCGCCGCCAACCCCATTCCGACAACGGATGCGACCAGCGCTTCCGCATCGTCGAGGCGATTTACGCGTTCGTAGATGGTTGCAAGATACAGCTTTGCCGCTACATCTGCCTGATTCGTCCGAACGAGATCTTCGACCAGAAGTTGTGGCCCGCTCGCATCGCCCAGAAGCAACAGGATATGCGCCAATTCGCTCTGCAACGGTGGGTCATTGAGCGGAATCCATTGCCGCCAAGGCCGCAGCAGATCCTCGGCGCCATGAAAATCCTGGCATCGCGTGCACGCACGAGCGGCATGGATTCGAATTTGCGGGAGCTCGCGATCGAGCTCGAACGCGTCGAGCAGCATTTCGCGGGCGTCCGCGTAATCTTGGCGCGCGAGCATCAGCAACCCAAGTCCGACGCGCGGTCCTGAATTGCCAGGATTGAGGCGTATTGACTCGCGGTATGCGGCCTCGGCTTTCTCGATCGCACCGGTTTCGCGCAGTGCCGTCGCGTAGTTGTTCCAATGCACACTGTCGCCAGGTGCCACCATGGTCAGACGCGCATACGTTTCAACCGCTTCGAGCGGTTTGTGCTGCAGATGCAAGCTGATGGCGAGGGTTGCGAGCATGTCTTCGCGCGGAGCTGCTTCGCTCAATTGCGCACGCGCAAGGCGTTCCACACTTGCCCAGTCGCCGGAGCGCATCGCGGCAGAAATCGCATGGATATTGGAATCGGTCATATCGTCCAAAAAAAAGGCCGCGCGGGT
>JBDSFA010000043.1:0-9049 GCA_039919785.1 Dokdonella sp.
GGTGGGTCAGAACGGCGCGACGTCGCCGTGGATCAACCAGATCAACCTGAGCCTGCGTCAGGAAATCCCGGGCCTGTTCAAGGGCAACAAGGGTGAAATCCGCTTCGACATCTTCAATCTCGGCAACCTGCTGAACAAGGATTGGGGACAGATCTACGACGTACCGTTCGCAAGCGCAGGTGGTTTCACGCGCGGCCTGGCGAACTTCCGCGGCGTCGATCCGGCAACCGGCCAGTACATCTATGCCCTGCCGACGACGAGCGGCGGCAGCTACAACGCGCCGGCGTACATCAAGGAAGACAACGTCGCCCAGTCGCGCTGGTCGGTGCTGGTGACCTTGCGTTACACGTTCTGACGATCCATCGTCGCTTCAGGCAAACGGCCGGCCCTGAGCCGGCCGTTTGCTTTTATGTCCTTTGCGCTTGACCTGCGCGCACGGGTTTGGCATTGCTAGCAGTCTTCGTCGGCGCGACCGGCCCGAAACCGCAAGAAGGATGGATGGATGGAACCTGAGTTGCTTCGTCACGCTACGGTCAGCGCACGCATTTCGCCGGTCGCGGGCCTCGATCTGCTGTCACGCCAGGAGGTTGCACGTCTGCGCGACGCCGGCAGCGGCGGCCTGCACGAATTGCTGCGCCGCTGCGCGCTTGCCGTGCTGACGCAAGGCAGTGCGAGCGACGATGCACGCGCCTTGCTCGATCGCTATCCGGATTTTGATATCCAGATCCTGCAGCAGGATCGCGGCGTCAAGCTGGAATTGAAAAACGCGCCCGCCGATGCCTTCGTCGATGGCGACATGATCCGCGGTGTCAATGAACTCCTGTTTGCCGTCGTGCGCGACATCGTCTACGTCGCGAACAAGATCGCTGTCGGCGAGTTCGACCTTTCCGATTCTTCAGGTCTCACCAACGCAGTGTTCGAGATCCTGCGCAACGCGCGCGTGCTGCGGCCGAACGTCGACCCCAACCTGGTGGTCTGCTGGGGCGGTCATTCGATCGGGCGCGAGGAATATCTGTACACCAAGCGAGTCGGCTACGAGCTCGGCCTGCGTGCGTTCGATATCTGCACCGGCTGTGGGCCCGGCGCGATGAAGGGGCCGATGAAGGGCGCGACGATTGCGCATGCGAAGCAGCGCCGCCGCAGTAACCGCTACATCGGCATCACGGAGCCCGGCATTATCGCTGCCGAGTCGCCGAATCCGATCGTCAACAATCTGGTGATCATGCCGGATATCGAGAAGCGCCTTGAGGCCTTCGTCCGTATCGGTCACGCGATCATCGTCTTTCCGGGCGGCGTCGGCACAGCGGAGGAAATCCTCTACCTGCTCGGCATCCTGCTGCATCCGGACAATGCGAACAGCCCGTTCCCGCTGATCTTCACCGGTCCGCGCGAATCGGCTGCCTATTTCGAGCAGATCGATCGTTTCCTGCGCCTTGCGCTCGGCGACGATGTGGCGCGCCACTACAAGATCATTGTTGACGATCCGCGCGAAGTAGCGCGGCAAATCCACAAGGGCATCGAGCGTGTGCGCATCAACAGGCTCGACACTAAGGACGCGTTCTATTTCAATTGGGCGCTGCACATCGAGCGTGAATTGCAGGAGCCGTTCCAGCCGACGCATGCCGCGATGGCCGCTTTGAATCTGCATCACGCGCAGCCGCCGCATCAGCTTGCCGCGAACCTGCGTCGCGCGTTTTCCGGCATCGTTGCCGGCAACGTGAAGGAAGAGGGCATGCGGGCGATCGAAAAGAACGGCCCATTCGAGATTGATGGCGATCGCGACATCATGCAGGCGCTGGATGCACTGCTGGCAAGCTTCGTTGCACAACACCGCATGAAACTGCCGGGCGCGCGCTACGTGCCCTGCTATCGCATCCCCTCGGCGACCTGAACGCAATGCCGATCCTCTTCCAGTGCGGAAGGGGATCGTCGCCAATCGGTCACATCAGCCCGGCGGTTTTGCAGGCGTTACGCTTGCGTTGATCGCTGCCACAGTCCCTTGTGCGGCGATCTGCACCTTCTGTCCCGGCGAAAGCCGCTCGGCTCCGCGCACCACGACAAGGTCGCCCGCGTTGAGCGAGCCTTCGACGGCTGTCAGCTGGCCATCGCTCGCGCCGGCGCGCACGCTGATTCGTTCGCTGCCGCCGTCATTGGCCACGCGCACGACATAGCTGCCGTCCGCGCGCACCACGAGTGCATCGCGTGGAACGGACATCGTCTTTGCGACATCGCGCTCCGGCAACGAGACCTCGATGGCGTTTCCGACCAGCAGCGGCGTATCGCTCAGCGTGATGCGCAATTCGAACTGGCGCGAATGCTCCTCGCCCACCGGGACGACCGCCCGCACGCGCGCCTTCGACGACTTGTCGCCGGCGCGCACGGCAAGCTCCATGCCCGCGTGCACCATCGCCGCCAGCGCCAGCGGCGCCTGCACGCGCGCCTCCAGATGCGTGATGTCGACCAGGTGAGCAATCGCCGCCCCCGTCGCGACGAATTCGCCCCGCTGCGCGAGACGTTCGGTAACCACACCAGGGAACGGCGCGCGCACGTCGGTCTGGTCGAGATCGTACTGGGCCGAGCGCACACGGACTTCCGCCTGCCTCAGCTGCGCAGCGAACTGGGTAACTTGCGCATGCGCTTCGTCGAGCTGGTTCGCGGCGATGCTGTGGCTGGCGACGAGTTTCTCCAGGCGTTCGTTCTGGCGCTCGGCCAGTTCGCGCTGCGCCTTGATCCGCGCGACTTCACTGCGCGTGTCCTCGAGATGCAGGCGGATCGCCTGGTCTTCGAGTTTCGCAACCCGTTCGCCGGTCTTGAGGCGCGTACCAACCTCTGCCACGTATTCGACCCGGCCGGCCGCGCTGGTGGCGAGCTTGGCGTCGTCGCGACTGACAACGCTGCCTGGCACCCAGCGTTGCGGCGCGATCGGTGCGAGGTCGGCCTTGGCGACCTCGACGACGGGCGCGGGAGATGCGGATGCCTGCGCTTGGGCTACTCCGGCCAACAGGGCTAGTGCGAGCGGTGCGAAACGCCTCGGGACTTTCGTGTGCATGAAATTCTCCACTCTCGATTCCTGTTGTTGCACGATCATGCAGCGCGCGCGAAGTCGCTGTGATCTTCCGCAACCGGCGCTGCGATCTTTGCGACGGCCTTGCGCGTGGTCAGCCGCATCAGGCTCGGCAGCAGCAGCAGGGAAAACACCATCGCGACAATCACGCCACCGACGTTGACAGCTGCAAGTCCGCGATAGATCACGCTGCCGGGGCCCGGGTTGATCGCCATCGGCAACGCGCCGAGTGCGCCGGTGAGCGTGCTCGCGAGAATCGCGCGCAAGCGCTGGTTGAGTGCCTGGCGGATTGATTCCTCAAGATCGTGGCCGTGGTTCTGCGCATCGCGCGTGCGATCGACGAGGAGGATCGCGTGGTTCACGATCACGCCGACCATCATGATGAAGCCGATCATGGTCAGCAGGTCCAGCGGCTGGAAGGCGATCAAGCCCAGCACGCGCAGACCGAGCACGCCACCGACCAGGGCCACGGGCACGGTCATCACGACGACGAACGCATCGCGCAGCGAACGGAACATCGCGGCCATCAGCAGGAACAGCACGAGCAGGGCGAGTACGAAATTCTTCGCCATCGTCGCTACGGTTGCCTGCAAGCGATCCGCGCTGCCGGCGAGGCGAATGTTCGCGTCAGCGGGCAGCTTTGCCTTGAGCGCCGGCACGACTTCGTTCTGCAGTGTCTTCAGCGCATCTTCCAGCGACAGCGTCTGCGGCGGGTCCATCGTCAGCGTGACCGTGCGGCGGTGATCAAGTCGTCGTATCTGCCCCGGACCGAGCGTCGTCTCCAATTTGATCACGTCACCGAGCGGCATGATCTGGCCACGCGGCGTGACCAGCGGGGCCTCGGTCAGCGCTTCTGCCGTTTCGCGTCGGTCCGCGCGCAGGATGATCGGCAGGCGGTTTGCGCCATCGAAATATTCGCCGAGCCAGGCGCCGTCGCCGAGCGCACGCACGATCGTGCCGACCGCAGCGCGATCCCAGCCCGCTTCGGCGATGCGGCGATCGTTTGGCACTGCGCGCAGCTCCAGCGAATTCTGATCCGTGTTTGGATTCGACTGCACGTTGGCACCGGGGAATTTCTGTTCAAGTAGAAGGCGACCTTCCTCCGCGACTCGATTCAGCGTTTCGGTGTCATCACTCTGCAAGTGGATCGCGACCGATCGTGCCGAGCCGCCGACACCGCCGAACAATTCACCTTCGCCGGCAAATGCGCGTGTGTCAGGGAAGCCCTTGATGATTTCGTCACGCATGACGCGTTCGAGATCGCCGATGCGGTTTTCGTCGACAACGCGAGCGCCTATCGTGCCGCCGCCAGGCCACAGCCACATGTAGTAGTTCTTCAGTGCGGGCTGCTTCTCGCCCTTCATGTACGGCGCCAGACGTTCGATCAGCTTGTCGCCGATTTCGCGGTTGACCACTTCCGGACTCATGCCCGGCGGGAAGCTGAAGTTGACGTCGATCGCCGCGCGCTTGACCGGCGGAAGATAGTCGAGCTTGGGCAGGAAATACCAGCTTGCTGCGAGCGGCATGATGAGCAGGGCGAATACCCAGCCCAACTGTTTTGGACGGCTATCCGTCCAGCGCAATATGCGCTCGGTGACGGCTGGCCAACCATTGCCGAAGCCTGACTTCAACTTCTTCGCCTTCAGCCAGCCGCCAGCGGCCGCCGGCAAGACGGTGATCGCGACCACGATCGACAGCGCAACTGCGATTGAAATCGTCAGTGCGAGATCAGCGAAGATCTGGCCTTCGACATCGCGCAGGAACAGCACGGGCAGGAACACCGCGATCGTCGTGATCGTCGAGGCGATGAGCGCAGGCACGACCTGCGCGGTACCTTCTCGCGCGGCTTCGAGCGGCGTCATGCCCGCTTCCTTCAACCGGATGATGTTTCCGGAAACGACAATCGCGCCTTCCACCACCATGCCGACCGCAAACGCAAGGCCGGCGAGCGAGATCACGTTGAGGCTGCGCCCTGCCAACGCGAGTGCGCCGAAGGTCGCGAGCAGGCAGACCGGAATGGCGCTTGCGATCAGCAGGGTTGCGCGCCAGTCGCGCATGAACCACCACACGCAGAGCAGCGCAAGCAGCGCGCCGACGATCAGGTTTTCGGTGAGCAGATTCACGGCGCGATGGATGAACAGTGCCGAATCGAAACTCTGCTCGATACCGAGCCCGCGCTTCTTGAGCGGACCGTTGCGCATGTCGTCGACGACCTTCTTCACCTGTTCCAGCGTGCCGAGCACGTTCGCACCGGGCGCGCGCAGCACCTGCAGGCCGATCGCCGGGTTGCCATTCTGGTATACGAAGAATTGCTGCTCGGGCGGTTTTTTTTCGATCGTCGCGACATCGCCCAGCTTGATCGGACGTCCGTCACGCCAGGAGAGCACGAGTTCGCCCAGATCCTTGGGCTGGTATCGACCCGTGAAACGCAAGGTGTATTGCTGGCGGCCGAGACCGATCTGCCCTGCCGAGACGTCGGTCGAGCGCGCAGCCTTCGCGGCGATGTCGGGGATGCCCACGCCGACCGCGGCGGCCTTGGCGAGGTCGACCGTGATGCGCACATCATCGGGTGGTCCGGCGTTGACATTGACCGCGGCGACACCGGGCACGGCCTCGATGCGTGGCTTGATCACGTCCTCGATGTAAGTGCGGTAGTTTTCGATTGGCCCCTGTGTGCCGGGAAGCAATTGCACGAAGAACCAGGACAGCGAATCGTTCGAGTCGTTGCCACCACCACCGACCTGGATGACCGGTCGCTCCGCATCCTGTGGCTGCGAGCGCACGCGATTCATGCGCCCGATCACGTCGATCAGCGCGGTGCGCATATCGGTGCCGATCGCGAACGTGAGATTGATGAAGCTGCCACCTGTGTTGGCGTTGCCCTCGATTTCCTCGACGCCCGGCAAACCTTGCAACACCTGCTCCTGTGGCACCAGCAATTCGGCCTCGGTCTCCTCCGGCGAGGCCGCGCGCCAGCCGGTGAACACGGTGATGTTCGGGCGATCGATGTCAGGAAACAGCTGCAATGGAAGCTTGGTCAGGCTCATGCCGCCAAACAGGCAGATCAGCAGTACGACTACACCGACAGCGATGGGATTGCGGATGGCAGCTTGGATCAGGCGCATGACGTTCCTGGCGGTTCGGCGGCAGCTCGCGCTGTCGCTCGTTCGCTTGGGATGCGCCGAGAGCTACGAAGGTTGCATGGGATGCGCCGGACGGTGGGCAGGCGGCGATGAAGCGTGCGATGAAGGAAGGCCCGCGCAATTGTCGCAAGCTTTTGGACACTCAGCCTCGATTCAATTCAACAACCGCACCTTGTCCTTGTAGCTGCGCGACAGCTTCAACTGCTGACCCGAGTCGAGGATCAGGAAATACTCGCCGTTGAGATGCGAGCGCAGTTCCTTGACGCGGCTGACATTGACGATGGTGGAGCGGTGGATGCGCTGGAAGCGGCGTGGATCGAGGCGTCCCTCGAGCTCCCGCATCGTCGCGCGCAGCACATGCGTGTCGCTTGGCGTGTGCACGCACATGTAGTCGCCGGCTGCGTCGATCCACAGGATGTCGTTGATCGGTACGCGCAGGATGCGACCGGCATCCTTGATCGACAGGCGTTCGTCGTTCGGGTGCGCGACGCCTTCCGGATCATCCAGCGCTTCATCGAGGGTCAGGTCGGGCCGTCCTGATACGTTGCTCAGCAGCCGCAGCAGCTGCGCGCAGTGCTCATCCGCATCGCGCGCACCGACGCCGCGACGGGCGCGATCGACGGCGGAATCGAGGCGCGCGTCGTCGATCGGCTTGAGCAGATAATCGAGCGCGTTCGCCTCGAACGCCTGCATCGCGTACTCGTCGTAAGCGGTCACGAAAATGGTCAGCGGAAGTTGGGGTGTCGGCACTGCACGCAATAATTCAAAGCCGTCGATGCCGGGCATTTGCACGTCGAGGAACATCAGCATTGGCTGATGCTCGGAGATCGCAAAAAAAGCTTCGCGGCCATTGCTGGCTTCGCCGACGATCTCGATATCGTGATGCCGTGCCAGGCGCAGCGCCAAACCACGCCGTGCCAGCGGCTCATCATCGACGATCAGAGTGCGGATGCGCATGCGACGGGGTCCTCGGTCGGTGGGCGCTCGAATGGAAACCGCAGGCGCACTTCCGTGCCCTGCGGTTGCAGACTGCGTATCGCGAATTGGTGCTTCTCGCCATACAAGACACGCAAACGTTCGCGCGTGTTGGTCAGGCCGACGCCGTGGCCACCGCCCTGGCCAGGGCGGTAGTCGAGACTGCCCGGGCCGTCGTCGCGCAGTGCGATATCGATGGTGCCCTCATCGACGCGCGCGACGATCTCGATGCGGCCACCTTCCTCGCGTCGCGACACGGCGTATTTGACGGCATTTTCGATCAACGGCTGCAGGATCAAGCTGGGTACGAGCGCCGTTCCAGCCGGCGATGTCACCAGGATGCCGACCTTGAGGCGGTCACCGAAGCGCAGCTGTTCGATCGCGAGGTAGCGTTTGACCGCACCGATCTCCTGATCCAGGGTGACCTTCTGCTGCGGATCATTGTCGAGCGAATAGCGCAGGAAGCCGGACAACGCGCCGACCATGCCGTTCGCCTGTTCGCGGCGACCGTCGAGGATGAGGGTCGAAATCGCATTCAGTGTGTTGAAGAGGAAATGCGGGTTGAGCTGGTAACGCAGCATGCGCAGCTGTGCCTGGTGCGCCATCGCGGTCGCCTGCAGCGCGGTTTCCTTTTCCTGCTGCAGTTGGCGAGCGAGCTTGATGCCGACATACGCACCGGTCCATGCAGCCAGAATGTACAGCGCCCCAGCGAAATACGACAGATAACCCAGGATGCTCGGCGGCGGTTTGCAGTCGGCGCAGATCTGGTACATCGCGATCGCCCAAGCGTAGGCATAGGCGACGGATGTAGCGGCGAGCAGGCTGCCGCCGATCCACAGGCGCGAACGCAGCGGCCAGTTCCAGCTGGACTTGACGCCGTAGCGGATGATCAGGGTGAAGCCGAGGCCGCACAACGCATCGAACAAGGCCAGCTTGTAGTAGTCGAGCGGCCTGCCGTAGCCGATGCCGGAAAGAAAATTCTCGATGCCGTAGCCGATCCACGCAGCGATCTGCACCATCCAGAACTGGTGGTTACGGGTCATCATCGTGAGTGGACGTGGACTGGCATCGTTCGATGTTAAATCGTTTCAGCACGGTTTCGCGGCGAACCGCCGCACGCCCGCAACGATTCGTCCCGATCGGCTATGCGTGCCCGCGGTGGGCACAGGAATCATCGCTGCCGATGTCGTATTTCGCCGCCGTCCGACGTTGTACCTGATACCCACACTGCCATTGGCTATCCAGGAGGACGCAATGCCGCTATTCGCCCACTTCACTGAACAGGAATGCCGTGCCTGGATCGACGCGATCATCGCGATCGTGCGAATGCCGCCGGCGCAGCGTTGTTGGGTCGGCTGAAGGCCCGCGGCAGGCGTGGCCGGCCTGGCCCTTCGCCAAAAACAAGAAAGCCTGCATCGCTGCAGGCTTTCTTGTTGTATCTGGCGCCCGAAGTTGGACTCGAACCAACGACCCCCTGATTAACAGTCAAGTGCTCTAACCAGCTGATCTATTCGGGCGAGCCGCGCATTTTCTCGGGACATCGGGCTCTCGTCAAGCCTTCCGGGGAAAAGACTGCTCGATGATCTGTGATCTTGCTGCGCAGAAAGCCCCTGGAAGCCATTCGCGCCCAAGCACGGCGGGTCGGGGGCATTGGGTTCAGCCAGCGATGGCGAGGCACGCGGCTGCGGCATCCGCGGTGGCCGCACCGCGACGTATGCGGCCGCTCTGGTTGACAACCAGGGTTGACGCGTTGGCCGCTCCGGCGGCGCGATCGCACACCGTCAGCGTGAGATTGGTGCCGCCGGCGCTGCCGTCCGGCTGGTAGTCGACGTGCAGTCGGCCTGTCGTGCTCAGGATGCCGACGCCG
>JBDSFA010000353.1:0-9513 GCA_039919785.1 Dokdonella sp.
ATTCATTTCACTCTCCAACGTCAGAGTTGTCACAGCTCGGGACATGTGCTCTCCCATTCCCTGGGAACGACCAATACGGTCCACCAAAACCCTCGGCAGTTGACGATACTAACAAGATTCTTACGCTTTGGGAATCCCTGAGCACGGGCTTAACATCAGTGCAATCTACTGTTAATTCAATAAATTAGAGCAAAAAGAAAGATTCCGCGGCGCAGCATCGTGGCACTTGCGAAAAGCAGCAAGGAATGCTCGGGGAGTTGGGCGTAGAAGCCCGGGGATGCTTGGTCAACTCGATTACAGGTCCTGGCGATACTGGATATACGGCGTGCGCGCCTGATTGTCCGCATCGCGCGGGGAATTGAGAGGCGCAGCCCAGAGGTTCTGAGCGCCGACACTGAGCTCGCCACTCCATGGCGTGCGCCATGAAACACCGAGATCCAGGGTCGTCCAACGCTTGCCGGCAAGGACCGGATCATCGCTGCTGACCACATGACCGATGATCGCACCCCGCAAGGAGCCGGCATCCAGACCCAGGCTCAGCGAAAGCTGATCCAGATCGACGCCCGGCACCAACGCGCTGGGTACACCACCCACCGGAGACAGGTGTCCGCGGCCAAAACTAGCTGCGACATCGAATGCCGGACCCTGCTGGAACTGCCAGCGCCCGCGCGTGTACACCGACGCCTCACTGTCGAGCGCATAGGACTGCGCGCCCGGCAAGTTCAATACCGGCACCAGAGCGGAGCCCAGCGCCAGACGGCCAAACGACGCCCGGCTGTTCTGCGATTGCAGCCACGACAAGCCGTAAGAAAGGTCGAGGCCCCCGTTGGCCGAACTCCATCCCATGCCGAGCGAGCCCGCCAGCGAGCCACGCGACCAACGCGATGTGGCGGTGTCACAATCGCTTGCGCCACACGCCGCAGGGGCGGTTGCAAGATATTCCCCGAGCATCGCTTCGGAACGGAATCCGTCGCCGAGCTGCCAGCGCAAACCGCCCGCGCTCACGGCCGAGCTGCCGGCGAGGTGCCAAGCGGACGGACCGCTATAGGCGGGCGTGGCATCAGTGGGGGAGATCGCCCAGGTCTGCGGCAACGCGACGACCGCGAGCAGCTGACCGTTTGAACCAGACCAGATCGGCAGCACCGGCGAACCTTGCGCCAGCATCGGCCGACCGGCTGAATCCAGCGCCAGCAATTGCTCGACCAGAGGCATCTTGCCCGAGGCCGTTTCCGGCACCAGCGACGGCTGTGTCTGTGCCGTTCCCATCATCGGGAACAACAAGAGCAGCATCAGCTTGGCGAAGCGCAAACTCATGACAGGGTCGATAGGTCGTCAGTCAAATGCCGGTGGCTAAAGAGTCCGCACGCAGCGAAGGAGTTCCGCAAGCGGTTGAATACGGCACGATACTAGCTTGATTCACAAAAAACTAACAGTGATCGCCGTTGCAAATCTTGTGCGGATGACAGACCGCAGACGTTTTGCCGCAATGACGTGATCCGGAAGAAATCCGGTTTTGTGCCAACCGCGCCACCAAAACGTGAAGTGTTGCTCACCCGACCTGACAGCAGCGAGGAACGCCGTGGCAATGCGGCATCGCACGGTGCATCGCCACTCGGTTTGTGCGGGAGCTCACCTTCAACGCACGTGGCAAAAGTGGCGGCCATCCGCTGTGGATTCAATGAAACTCCTCCTTTTGACCTATATAAATAAGCCTCAAGACCTAGTCAATCAGGTTGATGTATGGGCGAAGAGGCCAACGCATACTCGAACGGTTGTTCGTCTCTGACGAACTCTTCCGGGGAAATACCAAATGCCTGCCATGCCCATACGTACAGCGCTCGCCACTGCCTTGGCGATTGCTCTCGGCGCCGCCTCCGCGGCCGCGCCGGCAGCGACCATGATTCCTGCTGCGCAACCATCGCCCATCGCGATTGATACCGCGCGCACGAATCCGAACCTGATCATCCTGCGTGCCGGAATCTTCGACCCCTCTGCGCAGTCGCTGGATGCACGCAGCGTCGGCGCCGCTGCCGCGAGCACAGCATCCAATTACGCGATCGTGCAGTTCCGGCCCGGCCGGCTCGACCAACGCCGTGCGCTGCTCGCGCGTGGCGTGGAATTCCTCGGCTACGTGCCGAATAATGCCTATTACGTGCGCCTCAACGGGGTCAAGCTGGCGGACGTCACGAAGGAATCCTCGGTGCGTTGGGCCGGCGCCTTGCAGCCCGCATTGAAGCTCGATCCGACGTTGTGGTCTGCGAGCCGCGCGACATCGATTGCCAAGCAGTACGACAATCGCTACACGATCCAGCTTGATGCGTTTGCCGGAACCTCTTCCGAGCACATTGCGGCCAGCCTGGCGAAGCTCGTTCCGGGCGTGACCATTGAACAGCGCAGCGAACGCGCGGATGCCGCGCAATACGTGCGCGCGTCGGTCGCCTACGACCAGCTGGATGTCTTGTTGAATGCAGCCACCTCGCTCGACGACGTCGTCTTCGTGTCACCGTGGGCACGGCCACACCTGATGAACTCCGGTGCGATCGGCGCAATCCAGGGTGATGCGACCACAGCCTGTGCCGGCGCCGGTGCGGTCTGCGGCCCGACCCCGATGTGGGACCACAACCTGTTCGGCAGCGGCCAGATCGTTGCGATCTCCGACAGCGGCACCGATGCGAACGAAGCGTGGTTCGCAACGCTCGACAAGGGTAGCGGCCCGCATGCCGAAGTCACTCTGCCCGACGCAACGCCTGCGGTTCCGCCGGCAGTCGGCATGTTCTACCCGAACAACAAACTGCTCGGCTATTGGACGCAGCCGGGCGCAACCGGTGGTGACAACAACAACATCTGCCCGGGCGGCACCTCGCCAACTTCCTATCACGGCACGCACACCAGCGGCACCATCGTCGGCGATGCGGCTGGCACGTTTGGCGCGAACACGTACGTTGCCTCGACGCCGACCAGCGCCGGCCACGAGCTCGCCGACGGCATGGCGCCGAACGCGCAGTTGATCCAGCAGGACATCGGCGACGATCCCAGCGGCTGCCTGGCCATCAATGATTTGCGCGGCACGCTCGCACAGACTGTCGCCGGCGGCGCGCATATCCACAGCGCCAGCTGGGGCGCCGCAGATGCCGGTGCCTATGCCAGTGACGACAACAACGTCGACTACGCCACCAACACATTGGAAGATCTGCTGTTCGTGGTCGCCGCCGGCAATGACGGCCCGACTGCAACGTCGATCGGCTCGCCCGGCAACGCGAAGAACGCATTGACGGTCGGCGCGCTCGCCCATGGCGGCCTCATCACGATCGCGGGCTTCTCCAGCCGCGGGCCAACCGCCGACGGTCGCCAGAAACCGGACATCATGGCGCCGGGCTCATCGACGATTTCCGCTGCCGGCGATGCCAGCACCACCAGTACGATCGAGGCACCGCTTAGCAAGTCATTGTCCGGCACCTCGATGGCGACACCGACGGTCGCGGGCAACGCTGCGCTGATGCGCCAGTTCTTCGCAGAAGGTTTTTACCCACGCGGCGGCAAGACGTCCGCGGATGCCTTCAGCCCGAACGGCGCCGCGATGAAGGCGATCCTGCTCAACGGCACCGATGTACTGCAACCGACCACTTGGCCGAACAGCAACATCGGCTGGGGCCGCGCGTGGCTCGATGGCAATCTGTGGTTCGCCAACACCCTGACCGGCGGCAACGACAATCGCCGCCTGCGCCTGTTCGAGCGCAGCAACGCAGCCGGCCTGGAGACCGGCGAAATGCACACCTATGCGATCGCCAATGTAGCGGCCGGCCAGGAACTGCGCGCGACGCTGACCTGGTTTGATCCGGAAGCGATGCCGGGCGCCGCATCAACCCTGGTCAACAACCTCGACCTCGAAGTCGTCGGACCCAGCGGTACCTATCTGGGCAACCACTTCACCAGCGGTGTGTCGACCACGGGCGGCAGCGCTGACAGCAAGAATACGGTCGAGCAGGTGCGCCTGACTGCGCCGACCGCGGGCAGTTACACATTCAACGTCAAGGCTGCGGCGATTCCCGGCAATGGCCGCCTCGAAACCGATCGCCAGGGCTATGCGTTGGCGGTCGACGGCGCTTTGGGCCTGCCCGATCAAGTCGCGTTCGCTGCACCCACCGCAGTCAACGTAGCCAGCAACAACGCAAGCGGGATTGCCATCGGCTTCTCGTCAGCGGCAGCGCCACAGGGCTTCCAGCTGTATCGCGCGAACGGTACCTGCGCCAGCGCCGCAGCCGGCGACTTCCATCTTGTCGGTAGTGGCAACGCCTCACCACTCATTGACGACCGCACACAAGGCGGCTTCAGTTATGCGTATCGGGTGCGCGGCGTTTCAAACGATGTCGAAGGTGCGGTTTCGGGCTGCGTGGATGCTGTATCGACCGATACCTGCTCACTTGGGCCGACCTTCGATACGACGTCGCTCACCGGTAGCGCGAGCGATCCAAGCTGCAGTGCAAACCTCGCATGGAGCCCGGCCACGGCATCCTGCCCGAACGCCAGCGGCGTCACTTACAAGGTGGAACGCGATTCCAATCCGTACTTCACCACTGCCGTGGTGCTCGACCCGAATGCCGCCACGCCAACCTATGCCGACAGCACAGTCATTGACGGCTCGCCCTACTTCTATCGGGTGACCCCTGTCGACAGTCTGGGCAACACGGGCCTGATGTCCGGCGTGCTCAACCTGACGCCGAGCGGTAGCGCGGGACCGGACCCAGCCGGCTTCCTCGATGACGTCGATACCCACACCTACATGACGTTGGACACGCCGTGGCAGGTGACCAATACAGCAGCGAGCGCGGGCAGCTACAGCTACCACAACGCAGGTGACGGCCAGACCTACCCGTCCAACACCTGCGCCAGCGTAACGATGCCGGCACTGACCATTGATGCCGGCGCGACCACCTTGAACTTCAAGGCGAAGTACGACGTGGAATATCAGTGGGACGGTGTCGTGATCGAGATCTCGACCGATGGCGGTTCGAACTGGAACGATCTGCCACCTGTCGGTGGCTACCCGAACACGCTCAGCCAGACGGCCGGAAACGCCTGCGGATTCGCGGCCACCCACGGCGCCTTCACCGGTGTGTCCACTGCAAGCAGCAACGCCGATCCGAACAACGGCACCGCCAGCGCCGTGTTCAAGCCGTTCAGCGTTGACCTCACCAGCTATGTCGGCCAGAACGTGAAACTGCGCTGGCGCTATACCGCCGATGGCGGCGCGGAATTCGCCGGCTTCTTCCTCGACGAAGTGACGCTCGGCACACCGGGCCCAACCGATGTGGTCTTCGCAGACGGCTTCGAGGGTGCAGCCGCGGACCACATGTGCCATTGATGTGAGCGCGCACTGGCGTGGTCCGAACGGACTGCGCCGTCGCGCCTCGCGCGCTTCTTGCAGCCGGCGCATATCTTCGCGCCGGCTTTTTTATGTCCATGGATGGACGGTATGCAGGAAATGCAGGAGCATTTTCCAGCCATGTCCATGGATGGACGGTATGCCGGGTCCGCTGGTGCTCCCGGCACCCGCGAACACTTCCCACATTCCTGCGGGGCGCAATGCAGGAGCATTTTCCGGCAATGTGCATGGATGGACGGTTTGCGGAAATTCAGACGCATTTTCCGGCAATATCCAATGATTGGCCGTCATGCTCGAAACGCGGTAGCGACTCCTGCATCCTCACGGCCTGCATCCTCACGGATTGAAGCGTGCGTTCACGAATCTTTCTCAAACGTCTTTTGCGCTGGGGCCTGCTCACAATTGGCGCAGGCTTCGTGCTCAGCGTCTTGTGCGTACTCTGCCTGCGTTGGCTGCCGCCGGTCACCTCGGCGTTCATGCTCGAACGCTGGATCACCGCACACCTGCAGGGTGAGCGCAATTTCCACCTGCACTACCACTGGACCGGCTGGGCCGGCATATCGGCGCAATTGCCGATCTCACTGGTTGCTGCGGAGGACCAGAAATTCCCATTCCATCACGGCTTCGATTTCGACGCGATCCAAAGTGCGATCGCCGAAGCCGATGAGGGCGAACGCCTGCGCGGCGCGAGCACCATCAGTCAGCAGGTGGCGAAGAACTTGTTCCTGTGGAATGGCCACAGTTTCGTGCGTAAGGGGTTCGAAGCCTATTTCACGGTCCTGATCGAAGCGATGTGGCCGAAGCGACGCATCCTCGAGGTCTATCTCAACATCGCCGAATTTGGTGACGGCATCTACGGCGCCAACGCGGCGAGCACGCAGTTTTTTCGCATCACGCCGGCGCAGCTAGATGCGCATCAAGCGGCATTGCTCGCCGCGGTGCTGCCGAATCCGACGCGTTTCCGTGTCGATCGCCCGACCGCGTACCTGCAACGTCGCTCCGCATGGATCCAGCGCCAGGCAAACCAGCTCGGGGGCGCCGACTATCTCCCGCGCTGAGTGACGTCGTCCTGACGGAAGTCCGCAAGCGCAGACGTCGCTTCAAGATCGTCGGCGAACAGCCGCGGCAGGCACAGCAGCGCCAGCGCAGCACCAACCGCCTGGCCGAACACGAACAACGGAACATCAATCGCGCGGATTCCGGCGAAACCGTCCGACAGTGAACGCGCCAGCGTGATGGCCGGATTCGCGAACGACGTGGACGCTGTGAACCAGTAGCCCGCTGCAATGGTGGCGGCGATCGCTGCAGCCGCGCTCTCGGTGCTGCGCCGACGCGTGGCATGGATCGACAGCAGCAGCATGAAAGTCGCGACCGCTTCGCTCAGCACCTGTGCCGCGCCTGCGCGCACCTTGGTCGAAGGCAGCCATGTCGGCAGGCCGAACATCGCGTGCACCAGCACGACTGCCATCAGCATGCCCGCGACTTGCGCAAGCAGATAGACCAGCGCATCGCGCGATTGCAATTCTCGGCGCACCGCACACGTCAACGTCACCAGCGGATTGAAATGCGCGCCCGAGATCGAAGCAAACGTGACGATCAGCGCGTACAGACCAGCCGCCGTCGCCAGCGTATTGGCGAGCAGCGCAATCGCGTCGTTGCCGTTGCTCAGGCGTTCGGCCATCACGCCGGACCCGATTACGATTGCGGCGAGCGCCCCTGACCCGAGTGCTTCCGCACTCGCCCGCCGCCTTAGCGGAATCATGCATCGCGCGCCGTGGTGGCGGCGATTGCGTGCAGCTCGCGTTCGCGCGCGAGGTGATCGAGTTTTTCGAGCGGCAAGGCGAGCAGCAGCTCCACTCTTCGACGCAGTGTGGTGTAGGTGTCGCGAAATGCCGCGCGCTGCTGCTCCTCGCTTCCCTCGACCGTGGCGGGATCAGACACGCCCCAATGCGCGGTGATCGGCTGGCCAGGCCAGATCGGACACATCTCGCCGGCCGCGTTGTCGCACACGGTGATGATGAAATCCATCTTCGGCGCGCTATCGACCGCATATTCATCCCAACTCTTGCTGCGCAGTTTTTCGGCTGGATAGCCAAGCTTCACCGCGAGTTCGGCCGCGAGCGGCTGCGCGCGTCCGCTGGGATGGCTGCCGGCGCTGTACGCCACGAAGCGGTCCTTGCCCAGCACGCCCAGCAAGACCTCGGCGAGAATGCTGCGCGCTGAATTGCCGGTGCACAGAAACAATACGTTGTAAGTCATCGTTAGTCCCTGCTCAGCCGCATCGCGCGGTCGACGCCGCGGCCGGTCCACAACACGCTGCTGCGGGAGCGTTGGGTTTCGACTCGCTCGCACTCGCCTGCGGTCCGCAACAGGCGGCTTTTGCAGTCGGGTCGTAGTACGTCGTCGCAGCGCCATGCGTATGAAACGTCTCCCAGCGCAAACCTTGCGGGTCCTCGGACCAGACTTTGTCCGAATGCGCGTAGCAGCAGGTCGTGTCGGCCTCGGCAAGCTTGACTGCATCGACGGCGGCGAGGCGTCGGCCGATTTCCGCGAGCTCCTCGCCATCTTCGACCTGCAAGCCAAGATGGTCGACGCCGGCTGCGCGTTCACGCCTCGATATCGCGAAGTTGATGCGCGGGTCTTCGAGCATCCATTTCGCGTAGTCGGCCTCGACGACGGAGGGGCTTGCATCGAAAAGACGCGAATAGAACGCAAGGCTTGCATCGAGGTCGGTCACATTGACGTGCACATGGAAGCGTTTCATGAACGTGTTCTCCGAGGGGTGCTGGCGGGTTTCGGTTTGCAGGAAACGCCAGGCGCGCACGCCGATGCATCGTCACAGCAATTTTCAGTGAGGAACGCGAGCAAGGCGTTCATCTGCGCGTAGTCCGCGCGACAAGTGATCGAACGCCCGCCGCGGGTGTCCGCAATCAAGCCGGCGCGGCGCAACGCATGCAGGTGATGGGTCAGCGTCGCTGGCGGAATGTCGGTGCGCGACTGCAGTTCGCCGACATTGAGGCCGTCCATCCCCGCCTGGACCAACAGGCGGTACAGCGCGAGGCGATGCGCATGGGCGAGCGCGGACAGGGCAATGACGACGTCTTTTGATTCCATTATTCTAGAATAATAGAAGTATTATCGTTAGTGCAATCCCCACTTGTCATGTCCCATTGCAGCTGAGTCGGCTAGCATTTCAACATTCCCTGCACCGGTACCCCCATGTCCAAACTCACCGTCGTCGTGCCCGCCTACAACGAAAGTGAAGGATTGCGCGATTTCCATGCGCGCCTCGTCGCTGTGCTCGATGGCCTGGACCTCGAATCCGAAGTGCTCTACGTCGACGACGGCAGCCGTGACGACACCTACGCGATCATGTGCGCGCTGCGCGATACGGACCGGCGCGTGTCGACGCTCAAACTCTCTCGCAACTTCGGCAAGGAGCTCGCGCTGACCGCCGGCCTCGACCACGTCGATGCGGATGCGGCGATCGTGATCGATTCCGATCTGCAGGACCCACCGGAACTGATTCCCACCTTCGTGCAGCATTGGCGCGAAGGTTACGACGTCGTCTACGGCACGCGTGCCTCGCGTGCCGGCGAAACCAGCTTCAAGAAGTTGACCGCGACCGGTTTTTACCGCGTGATGGAACGCCTGTCGGCAACTCCGATTCCACGCGACACCGGCGACTACCGCCTGCTGTCACGGCGGGCCTTGGATGCGCTGAAGCAAGTGCGCGAGCGTCAGCGCTTCATGAAAGGCCTATTCACCTGGGTCGGCTTCAAGCAGCTTTCGGTCATCTACCACCGCGACCCGCGCCACGCCGGCGAAACCAAATGGAATTACTGGAAGTTGTGGAACTTCGCGATCGAGGGCATTACCTCGTTCTCGAACGCGCCGCTCAAGGTCGCAACCTATTTCGGCCTGCTCTCGGCACTGCTCGCGTTCGCGTTCGGCATCTGGGTGCTCGGCAAGGCGCTCTGGCTCGGCGATCCGGTGCGCGGCTACCCCTCGCTCATGGTAGTCGTGCTGTTCCTCGGTGGCGTGCAGCTGATGGCGCTGGGCGTTATCGGTGAATATCTCGGCCGTCTATACGTCGAATCGAAACAGCGCCCGCTTTACCTGATAGATGA